>JASHRB010000058.1 GCA_030037575.1 Candidatus Sulfotelmatobacter sp.
ACGACATGAAAATGAAAAGGGTGACGGCGACGAGCCATCCGTTTTGCGAGCTGGGGACGGGGGTGATGAGGGCGCTGTCGATCGTGAGCGGCGAGGTGCGGGCGGCGTCGAGGTCGGCGAAGGGATTGGTGAAGAAGGCGACGACTTTGTTGGGGGGAAGGCAGGCCGCAGGCGTGAGTTCGATGGGCTTGGTGGCGGTGTCGTTGGAGCGAACCACCTGGCTGGTGGCGTGAAAGGCGCCGTAGGAATAAATGACCACCAGAGAGGTGGCGCGACCGGCGGGCGGACGATGGCTTTCGTGCAGGAGTTGGTCGGCAACATCGGGAGTGTAATTGAGAGTAAACCTCCGGTCGGGGGTGACGCGAGATTGGATGGCCGCTTGGGCATCGACACGCTGCTTTTCGTTGCCCCGGAAAAGAACGCCGGTGCAGATGAGCGATAGGATGATACCTCCGGTGCCGACGGAGAGAAGAAATTTGCGGCCCTTGCGATCGACCCACAAGACGCCACCAAGCGTGAGGAGAAAGTTGATGATCTGAAAGAAGAGATAGGCCCAGTGCGCGGCGAAGTCGGAGAGACCGCCTTGCAGCAGGATGTTGGCGTTGTAGCCGATGATGGAATTGATGCCGGTCGCCTGATTGCAGGCAAGGATAATGCAGGCGAGGACGAAGGGGATGACGTACTTGCGGCGCAGAAGAGATTCCTTGATTTTGGCGCCGGTCGAGGTGGCGGTTTTTTCTGCCGCGGCCGCCTGGTCCATTTCCGCCAGTTCGCGATCAGCCTGCTCGGTGGAGCGAGAGCGGAGCAATGCGCCCAGTGCTCCGCCGCGCTTGCCACGGCGGAAGAGCCAGCGCGGAGATTCGGCGACCATGAGGCTGCCCCCGACAAACAAGAGGCCGGGCGGGAGCGAGACCCAGAAGATGCTGCGCCACGCGGTATCTTTGAAGGCCAGGAGTTTGGCGGCATCGCCCAGCTTGGCCACCTGATCGACACGAAAACTGAAATAAAGGCCCAACCCGGCCGCGACCACAAGGCCGAGCGTCAGCAGCCATTGAAAAATCCCGGTGCCTTTGCCGCGGGTTGAAGCGGTGAGGCACTCGGCGAGATAGAGCGGGACCACAACGCCGATGAGGCCACCGCTGACGCCCTGCAACAGCCGCCCGAAAACAAGCGAGCTGTAGCCGTCGGAGAGCGCGATCACGGGGATGCTGATGACGAACATCACGCCGCTCAGCGCCATCAGCGTGCGGCGGCCCATCCAGTCGGCCAGCAGCCCGGCAAAAAGGGTGGAGATAACGCTGCCCAGAAGAACGGCGGCGACCACGATGGAGAGCTGGCCTCCGGTGAAACCGGAAGTTGCTTCGAGATAGGGCAGGGCGCCGGCGATGATTCCGACGTCGATGCCGTAGAGCAGCCCTCCGAGGCCGGCCACGAGAAGCAGGAAGCGGTTGTAGGTGGCGGTGGACAATGGACCTTCTTTGTTCCCTCGCGGGGCCAGGGAGGCTCGCTCGGGATGACGACGATGCGAGGATACTACGGGACGCCGGAAAAGAGTTGCGCTCGGGCGGGCGTGAACCACGGAGCACTCACAGGGACACCCAGGGCATGCGGGAGAAATCCTTCCGCGCGTGGGCAAGAGGACGCGCCTTCGGGATGGCGCTTGTGCACCTTCGGACCCAGGGGTTGGACCGCCGAGGACGGCTATCTCCACCTGGTCATGAGCCTGGAGGACGGTTACTGCTGGAGGATCTGGCCGGCTTGGGGATGGACGATTTCGTGGTTGATTTTGCTCGCCTCCCAACTGCCGCCCAAGGCCTTGACCAGATAGACGGAGCTGACCATCTGCTGACCGAGCAGTTGAGTGTGCAAGCGCTGGTTGCTGAGAAGGGTCGTCTGGGCGGTGATGACGTCGAGATAGTTGGTGACTCCGCCGATGTAGCGATTGTTGGCGATGGCAAGGGCGCGGCGGGCGTCCTCAACGGCGGCGCCTTGCGTGGTCAAGGCCTGCGAAAGCGTGGCCAGATTGCTGATTCCGTCCTCGACCTGCTGAAAGGCGGTCAATACGGTTTGGCGATAGTTGGCGACCGACTGCCCGTATGCGGATTGGGCGGCGGCGAAATTCGCGCGATTGCGGCCACCTTCGAGTATGGGCTGCAGAGCGTCTGCGCCGATCGACCAGAAAAGGCTGGGAGCGTTCAGAAGATTTGTGATGGTGGTGCTTTGCCAGCCGCCTCCGCTGTTGCTGATTTGGATGTGGGGATAGAAGGCGGTGCGGGCGAGACCAACCTCGGCGTTCTCGTACGCCATTTGACGCTCGGCACCGGCGATATCGGGCCGGCGCTCGAGCACATCCGATGGAACGCCGAGCGGAATCGGAGGCGGGGTGGCGGTCAGCGGAGAAAGGGGAACGCTGAAGTTGGAGGCCGATTGGCCGAGCAAGACGGCGATGGCGTGCTCATACTGCTCCCGCGACTGCTGCACGAGCGAAAGCTGGGCGATGCTGGAGTCGAGCACGGTGGCCTGCTGTGCGACCTCGAGGCCGCTGGCGATGCCGCCGGAGTGGCGCTGATTCACCAGATCGAGTCCCTTGTGCTGGTAGCCGACCGATTCCTGCACGACCTGATATTCGGCGTCCAACTCACGCAAAGAAAAATAATCGGCGGCGAGTTCGGCAGTGAGGACCAGCTGCGCGTTTTCCAGATCGGCGGCGGTCGATTGCAAAGCGGCGTTCGCGGCTTCCACGTTGCGGCGGACTCGGCCGAAAACGTCGGCTTCGTAGTTGATGTTGAAGGGGATGGTGAGCACGTTTTCGGTGTAGGGCGGGACGGGTTGCACGACACCGTTGATGATGGTTGGTTGCTCGCCGTTCAGCGGGCGATTGCCGGAACCGCGCTCGCGATAGGCGCTGGGATCGGCGGCCAGCTGCGGAAAGAAATCTGCGGTTGCCACGCGGGCCAGCGAGCGGGCCTGCTCGAGACGATCGCGCGCGGCGAGCAGCGACTGGTTGGCTTGCACCAATTGCTGCTCGTAGGCGTTGAGCGCGGGATCGTTATAGACCCGCCACCAGGCGCCTTTCGGGATGGCATCCTTTGGCGCAGCCTGCTCCCACGGGGGCTGGGTTTTCCAGGCATCGGGTGCGGGGGTGGGAGCCGGAGGACGACTGTATCGC
Source organism: Candidatus Sulfotelmatobacter sp. (assembly GCA_030037575.1). GTDB lineage: Bacteria > Acidobacteriota > Terriglobia > Terriglobales > Acidobacteriaceae > Sulfotelmatobacter. Next base: position 3,170 of record JASHRB010000058.1, read on the forward strand.
GGACCCACGCTGCAGCCCGCGGCCCCGGCGAGCAAAGCAATGGCCATGGAAATGGCTGCGCGCCTCACTGCCCGCTGCCTTTCTGCCCATTGCTTTGCCCTGGGGGCGAAGACTGGTTGGACGGCGATGGCGCGATGTTTACCTGCTCTCCCTCTTCCAGCGAGTCGGGAGGGTTGATGACGACGCGATCGGTTGCGCTCGCGCCGTCCAGAATTTCCAAAGTGGTGCCGTAATCGCGGCCAATGTGGATGGAACGCAGTTCGATTTTGTTGCCCGGACCGACGACCGCGACTTGCGCTCCCTGGGAGCGGAAGAGCATGGCGTTGACCGGGACAGTGACTCTATCCACATTGGAACCAACGGCGAAGTGAACTTCGCCGAATGAGCCGGGCAAGAGGCGGTTGTGGGGATTGGGAACATCGACTTCGGTGAGCAGCGTGCGCGTAGCCGGATCGATGGCGTCGGCAGTGCGGGCGACGGCCGCGGGGAACTTTTCACCGGGAAATTCCTGCAGAGTGATGACGGTTTTTTCGCCCACTTTAATAAAAGGCGCATAGGCCTGCGGCACGCTCGTGAAAACGCGCAGAGGATCGACCCGCGCCATGTCGAACAATTCGCGCCCGGCTCCCCCATCGCCCGCGTTGATCAGCGCGCCGGGATCGACCAGGCGGCGAGTGAGCACGCCGCTGAACGGCGCGTAAACTTCTTTGAAGCCTTCCAGTTGTTCGAGG
>JASHRB010000738.1 GCA_030037575.1 Candidatus Sulfotelmatobacter sp.
AATCGCCCACACCAACCATCCCGTCCACAGGTAATAAGCCATGACCAGAAGAATCAGAATGGTGAGCCGCGAAACCATCTTGTGCATCCGGGGCGCGATCGCGAAAACGATGTGTCCACCATCGAGTTGACCACCGGGAAGCAGGTTGAGGGCGGTGGCCAGCATTCCAATCCAGGCGGCGATGGCAACGGGGTGCATCAGAATGCGGTCCAGAGGCAAACCCGCTGCTTCGTGCAGCAAGCCGAAGGAGGCGAGCGCCCAGTGAGCGCAACTGAACACCAGCGGATAGCCAAACTCATAATCCGCCGCCATCGGTCCCGGGTGCATCGGCTTCGACCAGACCAGCGAAACCATCAGCACCGCAACGGCAACCACGAATCCTGCGATCGGCCCGGCAATTCCAATATCGAACAACGCCGTGCGCGAGCGAATTCGCGAGCGGATGATGATCACCGCTCCCATGGTTCCAATGGGCGTGGGCGCAGGAATGAAGAAGGGAAGCGTGGCGTACACGCCATAGCGCCGGCAATACAGATAATGGCCCATCTCGTGGGCCAGAAAAAACAGCATCAGGGTGAGCATGAACGGCAGGCCGCGGAGCAAGCGCGCCGGATGCGTGCGCATCCAGGAGGCCGGGAAAAATGGAATTACTTCGCCGCCCACCGGCAGCTCGCTGAACCACAGCGCGGGCATATTGTGGTCGAAGTTGTATTGCATGCGCGCACCCATCACCAGAGTGGTGAAACAGGTGGCGACGAGCAGAAGGGCATGCAGCCAATAGCGCTGCTTCGGAGGCCGCGGCACCCGCTCCGGCACAGGACGAAAGTATTCGACCGCCGGAGGAGCTAAAGGAGGGGTGGGCTCTGACATGCGATTGCGCGGACCAGCGATGCAGCTGGGCCGCTTTGTAAATGCTACTACGAGTGCGAGGCTTGCCGCTGAGGAGGATTCCTCCGTTCGTGGCTGCAGCGGAATCGACTTGCCGGCGGTCGCCGACCCCCGGGGCGCCGCCTTCAATCGATCGACTGCAATTCTTTTCCCGGCTTGAAGCGCACGGCTTTTCCCGGAGGAATCGACACCTCCGCCCCGGTCCGCGGGTTGCGGCCGATGCCGGTTTTGCGCGGGCGCACGTTGAACACGCCAAATCCACGCAGTTCAATGCGATGACCCTGCGCCAGCGCCTTCTTCATGCTTTCGAAGACGGTTTCGACCGCCAGTTCGGCTTTGGTCTTGGTGATACCGGTTCTGCCCACCACTTCGTTGATGATGTCGAGCTTAATCACGAACGGCTCCCGGATGCGCTCTGAGGATAAACCTTCAAGTGATTGATGCTATGGGACATACTACAGATTGTCAATATGAGCATCTCTCCCGTAAACTGGCCCAGCAAAAATTGAGTAATTTAGTGATTGTGTGATTCCGCAATTTTTGCGGGCGGCTGGTTGCCGGTCACGGAAGGCCGGGGAAATTGCCCGATTGGCAAAATTTTCAATTAGCCGATCTTTCTTAAGGGAGCTCCATGCTGAAAAGTGACCGCTGGATTCGCAAAATGGCCCGCGAACACGACATGATCAATCCTTTTTCCGAAAAGCAGGTGCGCGAAGGCGTGATTTCTTACGGCCTGTCATCTTATGGATACGACCTGCGCGTGGCCGATGAGTTCAAGATTTTTACCAACGTAAACAGCACCATCGTCGACCCGAAGAACTTCGACGAGAAATCGTTTGTCACGGTTCGCACCGATATCTGTATTGTGCCGCCCAATTCGTTTGCCTTGGCCAGGTCCGTGGAATACTTCAAAATTCCCCGCGACATTCTGACCATCTGCGTGGGTAAAAGCACCTACGCCCGCTGCGGCATCATCGTCAACGTCACCCCCTTCGAGCCGGAGTGGCAGGGCTTTGTCACCCTGGAAATTTCCAATACCACGCCGCTTCCGGCACGCATCTACGCCAACGAAGGCCTGTGCCAGATTATTTTCTTCCAGTCGGATGAAGTCTGCGAAACCAGTTACGCCGATCGCAAGGGAAAATATCAGTCGCAGCAGGGGATTGTGCTGCCCAAATTGTGAAACTGCGGTTGTCCCCGGCGCCCGGTTCGGGGGTTGCGCTGTCGAAATGCCAGGGGAGGGTTAGCCGCTTTCGAGAAAGCGCGCCCGGGACGGTCTGCTTCTCCACAGCGATGACCTTGGCGAGCGGCGATCCCGCTTTATCCGCGTGCTCGCTCCACCACTATCGCCCCTCGTCTTCTTTGAACATGTACTTGATCGCCGGCTTGTAGATCATCAGGTTGGGGCGGCCGTCCTCGCGAATCACCTTGATGCAGCTTTTGTCGTACCATTCGATTACGCCGTGGATTTCTTCACCATCCTGCAGCACGATCACCATGGGCGTGCGCGACTGCATCTGCTTCTGATAATAGAAATTTTCGGCGTTCGTTTGTTCGGGAGGTGCCGGCCTGCGTCCGCCGCCCTGCCCACCGCTTCGATCGCCACGGTCGAAACTCCGTTCCGGGCGCTCATGGCGGTCGTTGCTGTGACGGTCGCGCCGCTCCGTGGCTTGCGGATGGCTCGGGTTATGGTTGCCGTGGTTATGATCCGTGCGCGGCAGCGCCGGACGAATCAGCTTACGGTTGGCGAAATTCTCTTCGTCCATCGACGGCTGAACCGGTGTTGATTCCAAAGCTTCTTTCATAGTGGCGCTGCTCCTGCACGCGCTTTCTGGCCAAAAGTAATGAGACCCTGAAAAGTATTGCGAAGGCGTGAAATTTCACTTACCGTACCACAGGATTCGTCCGCTGACAATGCTACTGTCGTGCCATGCCCGAGGACCAAAGCCGGCGGTTTAAACGACTTACTAAGTGGTGGATAGGTCGGCGCCGCGCTGCTCGCGCCCGCTGCCGGTAACCACAGCCACTAAAATCGCGACGGTCAGCACCGTCCAGGCCATTACGGGAGCGAAAGCGCCGGCATACCGCCGTCCCGCGAGCTTGGCCTGAATCACCACGTTGCCCGAAGAGAGCAGGTTGCCGATCTGATAGGCGAATCCGGGAAAAGTCCCTCGTACCGCCGCCGGCGAGAGCTCATTCAAGTGCGC
>JASHRB010000739.1 GCA_030037575.1 Candidatus Sulfotelmatobacter sp.
CCGCAGCCTCGCTCCCCACGCATTCTCCGATTCCTGCCACAAGGCAAAGTCCGCTTCCAGCAATGCGTACGGCTCTTTTTCCTGCCCGACCTTGAAGTTGATCCGCCCGGAGCTCGCTTCGATGTACGGAAAGCCCACCCGCAGCTCCGACTTTGATTTCGCCGTCGGTGCCAGCGGCACTCGCGCCGCCCGCTCGAGCAATGTTTCCCAGTTCCATCGCCCATCTGCTGTTCGCGCCAGATTCAGGCTGGGCTCCGTAAAATCCAGCCGCGAGATCTCCAAACGCCCGCGTAGCAGCGAGGTCAACCGGATCCTGGCCGTGACCTCCGGCGCGCGCAGCATCGGCTCCGCTCCGAACTGCGGGTCTTCCTCCACCACTAGATTTTCGAGATCGAAGCCGGGAGGCAAAAACCGCAAATGCACCGAGCCAATCTCCACCGGCCGATCGACTGCGCGGCTGATCGAACTCGCAATTTGTACCTTCAGCCGCGATACGCCAGGACGCACCAGGAAGAGAACCAGAACAATGGCAATGATTGCGACCAGAACTCGGCGCTTGGAGGAGAAGAATTTCACCGTACTACTTTCAGCGTCCGCTTCCACCGGGTCTCATCAAAGAAGTGCAGTACGACGTGCGCCAGGAAACCGATGCGATCCCCCATATCGGTTTTCTGGTATTCATCTGCCGGGGTTTCAAACGACCAATAAATGAACATTGGCCGCCCGATAATGTTTTCCTGCGGAATGAATCCCCAGTAGCGGCTGTCGAGGCTCACGCCACGATGGTCGCCCATTCCGAAGTAGTGGCCCGGCGGCACCACCAGGTCGCCGTTCTCAATATATTGCGGCAATTCCGACTCCCAAATCGGAGAAATGTTGGGATCGGAATTCGGTGGAACCGCGGGAAACTCGTTGCGATAGGAATCGGACAGATCGTCCCGGTCATGCAGGATATAAGGCTCGTTCAACGCTTGCCCGTTCCGGTAAACCACTCCGTCGCGCAAATGAATTCGATCGCCCGGCACGCCGATAATTCTCTTGACCACATAAGTTCCAGCGTATGCCGGATCAGGATGCAGGAAGACAACAATATCTCCGCGGCGTACTTGGCGATACGGAATCAGCGGTTCCACCCACCGTGTTTTCGGGGCAAATGTTTCCCGGTTCACAAAGACGTGGTCGCCGATCAGCAGCGTATCTTCCATCGAACTCGAAGGAATCTCAAACGCCTGCACCACGAACGTGATGATGAACAACCCGGTTACCAGCACCGCCGCCAGCGACGCCAGAAACTCGACGGTCGTCTCGCGCGGCTTCTCCCCGACCTCGCCCTTCGCCCTGCTGTCCTTTTTCTCGAGTGTTTTTGCCAATGCGTCCATCCGTCCAGTCTGTCGTTAATCTCTCAAAGGCTTGTCATCCCGAGCAAGCGTCTTTTGCGCGGCGAGGGGCCTGCGCGAGTGGTCGCCGCTTGAATGGCGCAATCCGGCGGGTTTGGCTCGCCTCCACATTTAGTTCACCAGCCTCAGTGTCCGGTTCCATCTTGTAATTTGAAACAGGTGGCTCACCGCGTAGGCGAAGTGATACAGCTTATCCCCTACGCTCGAGGGCGTGACCGTCTCGCTCTCCTGGCCCCTTACCGACCAATAAATCAGTAGCGGACGCCCAATAATATTCGCCGCCGGAACAAATCCCCAATAGCGGCTGTCATAGCTGTCGTCGCGGTTGTCGCCCATCACAAAATAATGGCCCTCCGGAACGATAAGCTGACCATCCTCTACTAGTTTGCGCAGTGTAAGCCACCACTCCGGAGTTTCTCCGGGCACCACCTCCAGCTGGGGAAAATTGTCGCGAAAGGAATCGTTAGCCGGCCGGGTAAAATGCGCATACGGCTCCTTCAGCGCAACTCCGTTGACGAACACCTGCTTGTTCACCAGCCGCACCCGGTCGCCGGGTACGCCGATTACCCGCTTCACAAAGTGCTGCGCCGGCGTCACCGGATAGTGAAACACCACAATATCTCCGCGCTTGATCCGCCGGTACGGCATGAAACTGTCCGCCCACCCGCCCGCTCCATAGCAGAGCTTATTCACCAACAGATAATCGCCCACCAGCAGCGTGTTCTCCATCGAGGGAGAAGGAATCTGGAACGCCTGCACCACGAAGGTAATCACGAATACCGCGATCACCACCGTTCCCAGCAACGACTGCACCGACCCCACTGCATCCGTACCCAGACTTCTCTCCTGCTTGCGTCCGTCACCGACGTGCTCGACGGCAGGTTTGCCCTCGGTAACCGCCGCCGGAACTGGATAACTGGAAGAATTCATGGACTCTACTTCTGGAAGCGCCACCGTCGAGATAGATCACCCGTTGCGCCTTTCCACGTGCGGGGAAACAACAACGTTACTTCTCTTCCCCCCGACGCTGAGGCTGCCAACGCTACCGACTTTGCAAGGGTGGACACCGCTCCTTATTTTTTGTCCGTCCTCAATCCCCGCGCCAGCTTTGCCCCGGTCGACTGCATTCGCGTGGCCAGGTAAGCCAGCACCTGCCGCGCCGCATCCTGCTCCGCCGTTTTCTTCGTCGAACCCTGCGCGCGTCCTACAAACTCTCCCGCGCCCTCGCCGTTCTTCGTTTTCAGCCGCGCCTCGACCGTGAATGTCTTGTTGTGCTCCGGCCCCGATTCCTGCACCAGCACGTAAGCGGGTTGCGTCATTCCCAATCCCTGCAACGTCTCCTGCAGCGCCGACTTGAAATCGCTCATCGGCAGCGCACCGCCGCCGCGCTCCATGCTCTCCAGCTCAGGAACCAGAATCTCCCGCAAAATAAATTCCCGCGCCGCGTCCATCCCTCCATCCAAGTAAATCGCCGCCAGCACCGCTTCCAGCGCATCCACCAGCAACGCCCGCTTGCTCCGACCTCCGCTTTTTTCTTCGCCCCGCCCCAGCCGTAGATAATGCCCCAGTTCCAACTTCTGCGCGGTGCGTATGAGATGCCGTTCGCTTACCACATGTGCCCGCAATTTCGAAAGTTCGCCCTCGCGGAACTGCGGAAACCGGTGAAACAACTCCTCGCTGGTCACCAGCGACAAAACCGCGTCGCCCAGAAATTCCAGTTGCTCATTGTCGTTGACCCTGACTTTGACTTCACCCGCCTGCTGCGATTCCAGTTCCCGCGCCTGCGAACTATGCGTCAGCGCCTGCTCAATCACGGCGCGGCGCCGGAAGTGATATCCCAACGCCGTTTCCAGCGCGGAAATTTCCCGTTCCTTCATGTTGGCGGATGAGAGATAAACTTCTTCTACTTTGCGGTCGGCGCGGCCCCGCCGGTCAGCTGCGTCAGCCGGTCTTTCTCCTTGCGCGCAGCGTCTCCGGCGTTGGTCCCTTCCTTGGTTAAACCAACCGCCTGATTGGCGTACTTCAGCGCTTCCGGATACTTGCTCTGCATATCCAGCGCCACCGACAGCCGGAACACCGCGATCGGATCGGGCTGCTGCGGGTAAGCGTCAATCGACTTTCTCAAATTTCCTTCCGCGCTCGCCCAATCTTTTCTGTTGAAGTCGATGGTTCCCAGAATCGCGTAGGCGTCCGACCGCAGAAAATCCTTATACTGTTTCAACTGCTCGGGAGGATAGCCCGAAGTCGGCAGGTCCGTATCCACCGTTGACAAAGCACGCTCCGCATCTTTCTTCGCTTCGTCCAGCCGCTGATCGCGATCAAGATCCGTATCGCGCGTGCGCTCGGCCAGCACCTGCGACACTCCCAGCAGCGCCTCCGGATCGTTTGGATCGTAGGTCAAAACTTTCTGAGCCATCTCCATCATTTTGTCGGCGTTGTTCGCCTGCTGGTAGGCGTGCATCACCGCCTTATAAACCAGAGGCTTCAGTTCGCTGTCCGGATACTTCGTGGCGAAGTCGTTTGCCGCTTTTTCCTGCGCGGCTACGTCCGTCATGGCGATTGCCCCTTTGTAGGCGTCGAACTCCGGTTGCGTCTTTGCCTGCGGCGGACGTTTTCCTGCCGGCGCTGCCGCCTGGCCGTTTGCCTGCCCGCTCGCGGCCGGGTTCGGCTGCCCCGATTGGCCGCCGCTCTGCGCCATCCCGTACTGCGCCAAACCCCACACCATCGTTCCTAGCATTGCGACCATCATCGCCGCTCGTTTCATTTGCTCTCCTCGGCTACCGCCAACCTTTCTGGATTCCCTGCGAATGCTACCCTGCAGTAAACCCTCAAAGACCACTCTGTGTCCCCTGTGGTGAATAGTTCTGCCTTGATAAGTTCACTGCGGTTTCACCGGAGGTTCATACGCCTGCGCCAGTCCCCGCTCGGCTGCCGCTTTAATTTCAGGCAACGTCGCTCCCGCAGTCAATGCCGCGCGGTACTGTTGTACGGCTGCCTCGCGGTCTTCTTTCATATCGAGAATTCTTCCCAGGAACACGTGCGACCACGCCACAACCTTGGGATCGTTCGACGCCA
>JASHRB010000740.1 GCA_030037575.1 Candidatus Sulfotelmatobacter sp.
GTAAGCACCGGCGTCGGCGTTCGCGATGGCGATGCGGCCAAGCGGCCTGCGCGCGACTTCGCAAGGAGTCTCCGTTCCTTCGAGCCAGAACTTATCCCACAGCGAGTTGTATTCGTAGGCGTAGCCGTGCGGCCAGCGGTTGACGGTGATTGCGGCGATGTCGCGCGCAGGATCAAAGCCGCCGTTGCCCAAACTTCGCGCCAGCTGGTCGCGGATGTTGCGCTCGATGGTTTCGAACTCGGTGGTAAAAAGCTCGATGCGCCCCAGCGTGTGCTGCTGGCGCGACGGACGCCCCGGCGAGCACGGTGTCTTCATCATGTGAACCACAATCGGTTCGTTGGGTTGGCGGGCACATTCGTAACCGCCGATGCTGACCGGCAAATCGAGCGCCACCCGAGTGTGATAGGAGCCGGGGGCGTAGATGGCACTGGTGTTGAGCTTTTGGAAACAAGTCCAGTTGCGGAGCGCAACGTTGGTGTAGAGCAAGGGGACTTTTTGTGCCGACGCAAGCGCCTCTTTTTGTTTTTGCGGGAATTCGTCGCAGATGTAAGGGATCACGACGTGCCAGCAGGCCAGAATGCAATTCTTCGCTCGAGTGCTATAGACCTTGCCGCCTTGCGCGTAGGTGACGTCTACCTCGGTTGCTGATCTTGCATTGCCAACGTGCTTCACGCGCACAGCCGTGCTATTGAGTCGAATTTTGATTGACGACGAGGGCGAGTCGAGTTTGGCGTAGTTCGCTCGGGCGAGAACCACGCTGGCTGCGCTATGGCCGGACATGACCTCCGGAATCAACTTGCGGACGAGCATCCGGGCGATGCTGGCGTTGCCATCGGGGAAATGGAAGAAATATCTTTCGGCTTCTTGGTTCGGAATGCAGTCGCGATTCATTCCCTTGCCGGGAGCGGGATCGAGCTTCATGCCGTCGAAGCCGGGCAGGCCGAGACCCCATGCATCCTGCGCCGCGACAGCGTCGATTCCAAGGCCGAATAAAGGTTGCGGCACAGCCTGAAAGAGTTTCACAACATCTTCGTGGACCTTTACCACATCGCCGAGAAACGTGGCGTAGCTCATACGCGCCAGCTTGGCTTTTTTGTCGTCGGAACTGAGGCCGGGAAAATAATCCTTGCGATCGAGATAGAGGCGCTGGATGTCTTTCTGGGCTTGTGGAGCGATCGGCGCATTGGCGAGAAGCCGTTTCCAAACTTTGCGACCATTGGTGGAGGTGGAGTCCTGCTCTCCGCTGCCGAGCGAGCGGGGACCGATGACGAGCCGATCGACGCCGAAGGTTTCCTTGTCGAAGAAGATTTGCGGATGCAGGCCGAGCGAAGGGTACAGCTTAGCGTCGTGATATTTGGGATAAGAAGCGACATCGATGCCGAGTTCTTCGATCACTCCGCGCGCAACTTGGCTGTAAGGAGCTGGGCTTTCGATGGAGAACGTTCCTCCGTAACCGAGACGAAAAGCGTCGTCTACGCGAAATTCGTTGCGTTTGGCATGTCCACCGAAGTCATCGTGATTGTCGAGAACGAGAACGCGGGCGTTCGCGCCGGCGGATTTGCGGTAGAAATGCGCCGCGGCCAGTCCGCTGATGCCTCCGCCGACGATGATGAGATCGAAAATCTCTCCCGTATCTTGCGCTGTGCCGGCAGCATCCCAGAAAGTGCCATCGCGTAAGGAGTGAGCGATCTCGAACGAACCGGGATGGCTGCCGCGCAGGCCGGTGAGGGCGGGAGGGTAATAGTCAGGCGAATCCTGTGGAATGGTTTCGCCCTGGGCAAAGAGGCGCCGGGGAACAAGCGCAGCGGCTGCCGTTATGGCGACGCCGTTGAGAAATTCGCGGCGGGTGATGCGCCGATGCATTCCGAGTTCGCGGTCGGTAAAATCGCTCATTTTTTCGGCGGCTGGCTTTCCGGTTGCTGGCCTCAAACTCGCAGCGTGCAAGCTTCGGCCTTCTGTTTCCGGCCTGCGGGGTTATCGGAAATTGGCTAACTTTGCCCTTCGGCTTTTCTTACAGCCAATTCCGCCCCCTGAAAGCCAATCTTGCTGTGCGTGCCGTCGCAGAAAGGCTTGTTGACCGAACCGCCACAGCGGCAGAGCGAAAATGCGACTTTGCCGGTGAGATCGTAGGGAGTGCCGTTTGCATCGACCAGTTCGACCGTGCCCTCGGGCGCTTCGACGCGCAGCGGGCCGTTGGGGCGAACAGTAATTTTCACTTGAGCCATCCTTTTGATTCCTCCAACCTTGCCGGGTTTTAGTAAGGATTAAAAATATCATGCTGCACAGCGATGTGTCGCGGACCGGCGGTGGGGGCAGGTGGATCCCTTTGGCCTTTGGGATCTGAACATGTGGAAACGCAGGTTCCTCGACTGCGCTTTTTGGCGCGGATCGCGCCAGAAACGCTCGCTGGAATGACCGCGTTTTCATAGCGGTGACTCCCGGGTTGACACGAGATTCCCCGCCGGCAAAAGCGCGAGACCTCGGAAGGGCGCCGACTCTACGCGGCAACTGCACGCATCGGAATCAAGCTGCGATAGAGATCGAGATACTCGTCGATCATGCGTTTGGCGGTGAAGCGCTCACGAGCGCGGGCATACGCGCGCTCGGAATAAGCACGGCGCAGGCCGCGGTCAGAATCGAGTTGGCTGAGAATATCGGCGAGGCTGCGGCCGTCGTTGGTGCGGAAGTAAAGCGCCGAGTCGCCCCACATTTCGCGAAAATTTGGAATGTCGTTGGCGACAATGGCGCAGCGCGAAAAGGCAGCGTCGAGAGCGGACATTCCGAGCGGTTCGTAGCGGGCGGTGGCGGCGTAGACCGCGGCGCGGCTATAGAGCGCGCGCAGTTGGGCCTCGGTCTGCGGGCCGCGAATGGCTACACAATTCTGATCGGTAGAGACTTTGACGTCGGCGCGGATGGGAACTCGGGGCCGGGGAACAGTCTGGTCGGCGCCCACGATGCAAATCGAAAACGGGATTGCATACTGCGTGAGCAGAAAGACCTGCCTGCCTGCATCGAGAAGCCGGCCAACCGACAGAACTGAATCCTCTTTGCTGACATACGGGTTGAAAAAGATGGGATTGCGGCCGGGATAGATCACGACCTCGCGCCGGGGTAGCGTATAGTTCTCGCGGATGGTGGCGAGCATCCAGGCCGAGGGCGCGACGACGGCATCGGCGGCGGCAACTCCGCAAATGATCGTGTCGCGGTACCACTCCAGCCAGCGTGTGAAACGGGGAGCGCATCCCTGAACAGCGCGCGTCCAACTGATGATGTCGCCGTGTGCCATGACAATGCGCGGCACGCTCAGCGGTAAATTGCCGTAGCAGAATTGATGAAGATGAAGCACATCGGGGCGAAGCTCGCGCACGAGGGCTGTCAGGAAGTGAGTCGATTCGGCTAAATCGCGAGGGGCCTCGTCCATCCATTCCAGGCGAAAAGCGGTGGGTCGGTACTCGAGGCCGTGGAGCAGATCCATCCACGCAGTCTGTTCAGGAAGCGGGATTTCGCCAAAGCTTACGAGCGTGACCCGCACGCCACGTGTGACCAACCCCGTGACCATCTCGCGAGTGTAGGCCCATGAGCCGGACAGGGTGTCGGCGGTGACCAGTACGTGCACAGAGCCTCCGGCGAAAGTGCCGGAGACCGCTCGAGACGCGGAATCCGGCCGTATGGCGCTCGCTTATTTTAGTGCGAATGAGCGGGAACGTCGATGGCTTTTTTTCTCCCCCCGCTGGCACATCTTGCTCTCCGGGACAGTACGGCTGATGGGAGCTGCTGCGGCCCGCCGAAGAGAATGCGAGCCTTCGGGATCACGGCAAAGCACGAGGCGGCGCAACCAGAATGGGTTCCCAGCTCTTCCCCAAGTCGGGGAACCCCTGTTTCGGATGTTTAAGGCCCCACCACAAAGCGCACGTTGCTTTTGCGCTGCAGGCTGCTGACCGCGAAATTCTGATAAATGGGGAAGACTGTATCCAAAAGGTCGAGCAAGCGATCGCTTGCCGCGGGCTCGTTTTCCAAAATCGTTCCCCAGTATGGGCGTCCCCATCTGATAGTGCGAAGGGCAGTCGTCTGTTCCAATCAGGAAGCTTGTGGAAAACGTGCAAGCGCGTCTATTGGCGCGGCGTTTGGCGAAGGTCGGATCGTTAATTCCGCACACAGCACAAGCGCAGCCCTTACCGGCTGACGGAGCTGAGGTTTTGAAGGTAAGCAGTTTGCGGTTGATCATCGAGCGCCACCGGCGCGATCAAACGGAATGTCAATCGCCGCCCGTCCGGCACCTGGACGCTCCCCGGTTTCGCGGAAGCAGTCAATGCTCGTGCGGTCGCACGGGCAAAAAGGCTCGAAGTACGAAGGATTAGAGTTCTTCCTCTCAAATTAATGCCGTCCAGAGTGAGCTGAAGGTAGCCCAGTGGAGGATTTCGGTTCATCTCCAGTCTTGCCGATTCCACGCGCCCGGTCACGAAAGCGCCTCGCTGCACGAGCAGATCGCCGTCAGCGGTGAGGGGATCGGCCACCACAGCGGTAAACGAGTCGCCGGCATGAGCCTCGGCTGCGAAGAGTGACCCATGAAGCCGCACCGTGAGCAATGTGCCAGTGGGCAGGATGCGGGAGCGCGAGCCGGACTGGAACGGTACGGCGGCGGTTGATTTCACGTCCTCGGGCAGAGCCGGGCGTGGCGCATCGGCGTCGGCGCCGCCGGCAGAATGGAACGGAAGCGCCTGTTGCGGGGTGGTTGCCGATGAATTGGCAGGCTGGCGCCCACATCCCAGGCCAAAGCTCAAAATAACGATGGCGACGCCGCACATGCGGCGGCGTTGAGCGCGTCGACCATAGGCCATTGGGTGCATCGTTGCCGGTTTGCCGGCCGAGAGACAAGTGGCAACTGAAGTACCAGAATCAGACCCATAAGAATCAACCACTTACGCACCGGAAAATTCAGATTTGTGTAGAAGTTGCCTCTCCGAGAAGCGGGCCGCCGCCAAACCGGGAATATCTTAGTAAGGGTGATTCCTGAGGTTCGCCTCCCAGATTCCCCAGCAGACAAGCTTTCTCGATCTGCATAGGGGAGCGGGTCGCCCTCGTCTCCGCCGAGTCGGCACGACGAATTTCGGCCCGCCCACCGATCCAGACGTGAACCTCTCGATTCATGCGGCTCGTGCCACCGCCAAACGCCTGCCGCTTGGCGGCAAGATGGTGAGTCCTTCGGTTTCCCGTTGGCTCGATCTCGCCGGGGGGTGCCCCTTCGCTCCGCGGACATTACTCCGCTTCCTGCCCGCTGCGAAGCAGTGCGTCCCTGTCCGTGCTTCGGTACTTTTCGGCCTCGTGGGTCTCCCACCTGTACTCTGTTCCCTTAGCATCCCCGACCAGGTTCTCAAGTTCCGTACGAAAGCCCAAGCTAGAGTCGAATAAAGTCACGCCCTCCGGCACTCCGGACATCGTGGGCCGTTACTTCGCCGCGCAACCCCCGGATTTACCATGAGATTAATGGATATGGGGTTTGTGATCATTGGCCCGCTCGCCGGCGCCACCGTAGGCCTCGCATCCGGTTCTAGCACATCGGCTCGCATCTTTGCTCCACGCTTCTTTCAGGCCCCCGCCTCGCGGCGAGTGTTGTTTCACCCTTGCGCTTGGCTACGACTTCACCTCCATCCCGTTCTCAGAGGGACTTTCACCAAGCTGTCAAGCATGCCCGGCACACCGAAAAATGGCGGAGGCCAAGGTCCTCCGCCATAGATTCACCGACGATGCCGGGTTGTTACTTATTGATCTTCTTCTTCGGTGCTGTCGGCGCCTTCTTCTTCATCTCGCTTTCCCTTCCTCCAATCAGAGTCAAGGCGTCGGCAGAGTTGAATGGGAATTGGCGAACCGAGGACTGACCGGTTGTGCTCAAGGTAATGTCCACGCGGCGATCGCTGGCAAGAACGATCACGCGCATGTTGCGCAGAGCCCGTGCCCGTTCTTCCTGCGTGAGGTTCGGGTTGTTCTCAATCGCGTCCCTCACCTCTTCGTTGGTAAGAGTGTGTTGTGCGCCGAAAGCCTTTTCGTCGATGTTGGCTTCGGG
>JASHRB010000741.1 GCA_030037575.1 Candidatus Sulfotelmatobacter sp.
GCCGAACCATTCCGGCCACTTCGTTGTCGTAGGTGTCGCAAATCAAGGCCACCGGAGCCTTGCCGTTGATGGAGAAGTAATAGGGATAGGTGTAAACTCCACCGGCGTTGTTGCCGCCCACGCCGGTCAGTTTCATGTTTACCGTGGAGTCAGCCAGTGCCGTGCCCGTGCCCGTGCCCATAACCAGGGCGGAAAGAACAAGAAAAGAAGCAAGACAAAAGCGGCGAATGTAGCGAAAACCCTCCCGGCAAAGCAATAAGTTTTTGGCGGAGTGCCAAGTCGGCCGCAGCGACAGTCCAAGTAACTTCGCCGGCCGGATTTGACCTTCAGCAAAAGATTTGCGCGGGCTGGGCGCTTCCTTGCGGCCTTGCGCTCGTCGTTACATGTGCAGCGAGCGGGCCAAAGTCTTGAATCGTGGAATGTTGCACTTCGAACTCGTACGAATCGGTAAGAAGAAGCTGTTTTCATCTGCCGGATGCGCTGTGGGATTCCTACCTCGATTTTCATACCCCCGAAAGCAACCCGAAGTGATGCGTCGAAGTAATCTCTTGACGGGCTGTTCCAGCGGCTTTACCATGGCGAATAGAAGGCGAATATTGCATGGCTTCCCTTCCCCTTTTCCCGGTACAAGCCAAGCCAGACCTGGTTGGCATCGCTCGCCTGGCGGCGCACGCAGAGCCTCTGGGCGAGGGACATCACGTTGAATATTTCACGCTGCCTGCGCGCTCCTTGCTCAACCGCTGTGTCAGCAGCCGCAATTTGCCCTTCAGGTGGACCATCAATCCCTACCGCGGTTGCGAATTCGGCTGCCGCTACTGCTATGCCCGCTACACGCATGAATTCATGGAGCTGCGCGACGGCGTTGAGTTCGAGCAAAAAATTTACGTGAAGCAGCAAGCCGCCGCATTGCTTCGCCAGGATCTGCGGCGAGTGAAAAAGGGGGAGTCAATTGCGCTTGGTACCGCAACCGACCCTTATCAGCCAGCCGAGCGCCGCTACCAGATCACGCGCGGCCTCCTCGAAGAATTCGCCAGACATCGCGGCTTCGAACTCGGCATTGTGACCAAATCCAATCTGATCCTCCGCGATCTCGACTTGCTGCGCGAGGTCTCGCGTGGCAATAAGGTCCCCATCCACGTCACGATCACAACTTTGGATGCCGATCTTGCGCGCATTCTCGAGCCGCGAGCTCCTCGCCCCGATTTGCGTATCGACGCCGTGCGCCAGCTGAGCGCAGCGGGATTGACCGTGGGCGTGAGTTGCTCGCCGGTCCTCCCCAGCATTACAGATTCACCGGCAAATCTTGAAGCAGTCGTCCGCGCCGCCGCAGCCGCAGGCGCTCACCATATCTTCGCTGGGCCTTTATTTCTTAAACCGTGTTCGGCAGCCGTTTTTCTTCCTTTTATTCACCAGCATTTTCCGCATCTGGTCGAACAGTATCGGAAGCGCTATCAGGACCGCGCGTTTCTTCCTGTTTCCTACGGCAAGCGCATCGCACAACTCGTCGCCGCGTTTCGCGAGAAATATGGAATGCAACGCGCTGATCCGCGGCGGGAAGAATTTGCCGATCAATGGAACACGCAGCTCCTCGAGCGGCAGTTGGCGCTGTTCTGAAAGGGGCGATTTTTGGTGATGTTGCTGCCAGGCATTCGGAAATTAGAAAATCGCCCATCACCGCTGCATGGAAAACCCTCAGCGGCGATTCTTCTATAATCACCGCATTCCCATGGCAAGCGTTTCCCCGGCGCCGGAAGGCAGCGCTTCTCAACATGTTCCTTTTCGTGCGCGTCTGCAGCGGTTCTGCAGGCATGTGACCGAAGGAATGGAGCTGACGCAACTGTGGTCGCAATTTGAAAGCGAGGCGCGCGCGCCAGTTACCGGCTCTACTCCCAGGATGTCGCGGCAAGAATGCCGGAAGTCCTCACGCTGTAGGGCCGGCATTTGCACGTCGTCAAGGAATTCTTCTGGGCGCTGCTTGAGAAACTTCTGCCCGCTCGGGTGCTGTTGTCAGCCGCGCTGATCATGATGGTGCTGCCCAGCACTGGGTTTAGCTATCACGATTCCAGCCATCAATTCCAGGTGCTCGAAATCGACTTTCATTTCTGGGGCGGCGTTTTGCTGTTCTTGCTGCTCATGCTCGAAATTGACGACCGGGTTGTGATGAAGCGAGACTTGCAGATTGCGCGCGAAATTCAGACCTGGATGCTGCCGAGCGCGCCGCCGCAGATTGCCGGCCTCTCGATCGCTTATGCAACGCCCCCCCAACACCGTCGCCGGCGATTGCTACGACGTGTTTCCTCGTCCGGGCAAAACCAACGAAGAAAATCGAGTAGTGTTCGGCTCCACCCCACAGCATGACGACGTGACCTGCATGTTGACCAAGGCAGAATAGATAAGGATTTACCGCGGAGCGGCCGCGAAAGTCCTGACCAAATCGGTGTCCGGCAGGGCTGGCCTTTCCCTTACTTCCTGCCTGCATTCGGCGATCTCCGCCGTGAGCTTGATTTCATCGCCTCCGCATACATCCGGTGAAATGCGTGCACCCCTTTCTCCTGCTTCACACTGAAACGCCCGCGCGAGTAGCTCTGTGAGTGCAGGTTTTTCTGCACGATTTCGCAGATGGCCACATCTTCGCTCTGAATTTGATGGCTGAATTCGACCGATGCTTTTGCAGCGGGACTGCAGTGTTCCTTTTCCGGCAAATACCATTCGAAGATAGCCAGGGAACGCTCCGAGGAAATCGGCAACACAATGTTCAACGAAATGTTGTCGGGATAGCAATTCAGCATCCAGTTGGGAAAAATCCAGAAGTAGTCGGTCGTCAAATCTTCGCGAGCCTCCCGATAGCGCCGCGGAGTCGCGTCTCCCCGCTGCGCACGGCGAATCGGGCTGAACTGCCGCACATAGTGTTCATGCGGCTCAACCGTATACGCGTTGTAATCGAGTTCGCGGTTCAATCCCGGATGCACACTGGGCAAGTGATAACCCTCCAGGTAATTATCGACATACGTTTTCCAATTGCAGTTCATCTCATAAGTGCGGCGCTCAAACAGCTTCATACCGGCGATTGGAAATTTCTGCGCTTGCGGGCTCAACTCTTTCAGGCCTTGCGCCAACCGTCGTGCATCCGGATCGAGATTGACAAAGACAAAGTTGAACCACTCCTCCACCCGCACCGGTACAAGCGCGAACTCCCGCTCGCGAAAACCCTTTACCCCGTCGATCTCCGTGGCGCTGATTAGCGATCCGTCAAGATCGTAAGTCCATCCGTGATAGCCGCAGCGAAACAGTTTGCGCGATCCGCAGCCTTCGGCCGGCGGTCCGGCGCGGTGCCGGCACACGTTATAGAAAGCGCGCAGTGTTCGATCGGCGCCGTGCACCACAAGCAGCGGTTCGCCACTCAACTCCGTCGTGAAATAGTCTCCCGGGTTCCGAACCTGATCGTGGCGGCCAATGACCTGCCAACTCCGGCAAAAAATCGCGTCTTTCTCGGCTGCGTAAACATCGGCGTCGAAGTAGAGATCGGCAGGCAGCGTCCAGGCGCGAGATACATCCGCATCGATCCGCAGATTATTTAGAGATCCCGGCATTGAGCAAATCATTGTAATGGGCAGCGCGGTCTGCCACTGCGCCCCGGGCTATATCACGAGTGAACATGAAGTAATCCTTCAGCCAAACTTGCCCAAGAATTAGAAAGTAAAACCCATCCTAGCATCCTTCCAGTGAACAACATACCAGACACGCCTTCGCGAGCCTCGGCCCTGAGATGATCGCAAACAGCAACACAGGGCTCTGCTCATTACCCATAGAGACTAGGTTGCTGCGGTTCGCGCCGGGGGCCGTGGGTACTCCGATTTCGTTCGTGCAGCGCGCCACGGAATACTCGGTGACGCGAAGGCACCGACGGAGGCGACGCTGAGACCGAGAAGACCGAACAAGTTCGGTAATGCCGTTCGCCAGCAAATTGGCGGCGACCTTATACTCCAACGATTTAAACTGGCTCGGAACATGCTGCTAAGCCTTTGCCTACTAAGGATCAGAGGATCATGCAATTAGAAATCGAAAAGCTCTCCAAGCGCTACTCCAACGGAACGCAGGCGCTCGACAACATCTCGCTGTCCGTCCCGCAAGGCATGTTCGGACTGCTTGGTCCCAACGGTGCCGGCAAGTCGACGCTAATGCGGACGCTGGCGACGCTGCAGGAAGCCGACAGCGGGAGCGCGCGCCTCGACGACATCGACGTGTTGCGACAAAAAGACGAAGTGCGCAAACACCTGGGATATTTGCCGCAGGAGTTCGGACTCTATCCCAAAGTGGCGGCTGAAACGCTGCTGTCACACTTTGCCCAGCTGAAGGGCGTCGAGAATGCCAAGGAGCGGCGT
Source organism: Candidatus Sulfotelmatobacter sp. (assembly GCA_030037575.1). GTDB lineage: Bacteria > Acidobacteriota > Terriglobia > Terriglobales > Acidobacteriaceae > Sulfotelmatobacter. Next base: position 4,383 of record JASHRB010000741.1, read on the forward strand.
GATGTGGTGCAGGCGCTGCTGCGGCAGACCAACTTGTGGGACCACCGTAAAAAGCCGCTGGCTAGCTACTCCGGAGGAATGAAGCAGCGCTTCGGAATCGCACAGGCCCTGCTGGGTAATCCGCGGCTTATCATCGTGGACGAGCCCACCGCGGGCCTCGATCCCGAGGAGCGCATCCGCTTTCACAACCTGCTCAGCGCAATCGGGGAGAACGTGGTTGTCATTCTTTCCACGCATATCGTCTCCGACGTAAGCGATCTGTGCCGGCAGATGGCGATCATTCATCAGGGACGCGTTCTCGCGGCCGGCAATCCTACTGAGCTGGTAACACCATTGAACGGCCGCGTGTGGAGAAAGGCCATCGCCGGCTCGGAGATCGCCGGTTATCAGCAGCGCTTCAAGGTGATCTCCATGCATCTGTTCGGTGGACGAAATGTTCTGCACGTTTTGCAGGACGATCTGCCGGAAGCTGGCTTTGAGCCGGTGATGCCCGATCTCGAAGATTTGTACTTCGCCACCATTAAAGGGTTCACGTCGCCAACATCGGCATCCGGTGCGGCGAACTAGGTCATGCTAACCAGCGTCTTCCTCTTCGAAGTTCGGGAGCACCTGCGACGCCTCTCGACCTATGTCTACTTTGTGGTGTTCTGCGCCCTGGGTCTGTTGTTCACGCTGATGTCGGGCGGCGCCTTCGCCACGGCCAGCGTGGACTTCGGCACCGGGGGCAAGGTACTGATCAATTCGCCTTATGCTGTGAACAGCATCATCACCTATATCTGCTTCTTCGGAATCGTCATCACCGCCGCGATTGCCGGGCAGGCGACATTCCGAGACATCGATAACAAGACCACGGACTTCTTCTACAGCGCACCCATCACCAAGTTCGATTATCTCGGCGGGCGCTTTTTGGGGGCTTTTGCCGTGCAGCTGATCATCTTCGCCAGCGTGGGCCTGGGCACCTGGGTCGGCACGCTGACGCCGTGGCTCGATAAGACGCGCGTCGGTCCGCAGATGGCTTCGGCGTTTCTGCAGCCTTACGTCATCAATGTTCTGCCGAATCTTGTTTTCCTGACCGCGATCTTCTTTGCCCTCGCCGCACTCATGCGCAAAATGTTGCCGGTGTATGTCGCGAGCGTGCTGGTGCTGATCGGATATTTCGTGGTCGCGCAGAACTCCAACTCGCTGCAGATCAGCGTGCACTTTGCCCTGCTCGATCCGCTGGGCGGCGCGGCTATCGACCGCATGACGCGCTACTGGACGCCTTTCCAGCGCAACACTCAGCTCATCCCGCTGGGCGGAATTCTGCTGGCCAATCGGCTGTTGTGGCTGGGCATTGGCGCGATGTTCCTCATTGTCGTGTACGCAAGGTTCTCGTTCTCCTATGTCGCAGAGCGAAGCCGGAGGGGCAAAAAGCTCGAGGACAGGGAAGCCGTACCAGCGGCGCAAACGCTGCCGGTGGCGCATCCGGTCTTTTCGCCTTCAGCGTCGCTGCGCCAGCTGCTGTCGCTCACGCGCATTCAGTTCACGGAGACGGTGAAGAACGTTTTCTTCGTCGTCTTGATGCTGGCGGGCTATCTGTTCGCGGTCGTGGTGGCCTCAGGCGTGATTGCCCCGTGGGCCGTCCGCACCTATCCCCTTACGCACATGATGCTGCTAATGGCTGGCGGGGGCTTCCTGATCTTTGCCATCGCGATCATCATTTTCTATTCCGGCGAGCTGGTCTGGCGAGAGCGCGACGCACAACTCAATCAGGTGATCGATGCCTTTCCCCTGCAGCGTTGGGTGCTGTTCAGCTCCAAGCTGTTTGCGCTGATGCTGCTGCAGGTGCTAGTGGTCCTCAGCATCATGCTTGCCGGCCTGACGGTGCAGATGGGGCAGGGCTACTTCCACTTCGAGCTCGGTCTCTACTCCCGCGAGCTGTTGCTCAATCGCTTGACCGAGCTGTGGATCCTGTGCGTGCTGGCGATCTTCGTCCACACCGTGGTCAACAACAAATATCTCGGGCACTTTGTGATGGTGCTGTACATCGTCGCTACCATCGCGCTGCCGCCCGCGGGATTCGAGGACTATCTTTATCGCTTCGGGCAGACGCCACCGGTCACCTACTCCGATATGAACGGCTACGGCCCGTTCCTGGCGCCGCTCGTCTGGTTCCGGCTGTATTGGGGGCTTGCCGCGATGCTGCTGGCGATCGTGACGAATCTGCTGTGGGTGCGGGGAACCGATACAGGCTGGCGCCTGCGCCTGGGTCTCCTGCGCCAGCGTTTTTCTGGCGTTAATCTTGCCGGTGTGACCGCGGCGGCCGTGTTGATGGCCGGCGTCGGCGGACTGATCTTTTACCACACGCACGTCCTGAATGCTTACCGCACGACATTCCAGATCGAGGAGGGCCGTGCGCAATACGAAAAACAATACAAACGGTACTGGTCGCTGCCGCAGCCACGGATCACTGACGTCAGCAGCCGCTACGATATTTATCCGGACAAGCGGTCTGTCTCCATCAGCGGTACGATGTGGCTGGAGAACAAGACGAACGCGAACATCGATCGCGTTGCGATCACGATTTGGCCGGTCGATCTGGCGCCGTTGCCGCCTCCCCACATCGAGCTCAACCAACTCAGCTTTGCTGGTGGGCAAACTGCGCTGATCGACGACCCTACGCTCGGTTTCTATCTTTACCAGCTGCCGCAGCCATTGCCGCCGCACGGACGTATTCCGCTGACATTCGCCGTCGAATACGACAATTCGGGATTTGAGAATTCGCACCCTAACACCGACATCGTGCGCAACGGTACATTCATCAACGACCGTTATTCGCCGTACATTGGTTACGCGCCGGATATCGAGCTAACCGACGACAGCACGCGGCACAAACACGGACTGGACAAGGCGCGCCGGCTGCCGACGCTGGACGACATCGCCGCGCGCCACTACAACAGCGGCAGCTTCGACGCCGACTGGATCAACTTCGAAGCCACGGTCAGCACCGCCCCGGATCAGATCGGCATCGCGCCGGGGTATCTGCAAAAAGAATGGGTGCAGAATGGCCGCCGCTACTTCCAATACAAGATGGACGCGCCCATCCTCAACCTGTATTCGATCCAGTCGGGCGAGTATTCCGTGCGTCGCGACAAATGGAACAACGTCAATCTCGAGATCTACTACCACCGCGGCCATGAGTTTGATCTCGACACGATGATAGAAAGCATGAAGGAGACGCTGGCGTATTGCTCGACGAACTACAGCCCATTCCAGTTCCATCAGCTTCGCATCATCGAGTTCCCCGGTTACGGCACGTTTGCCGAGTCGTTTGCCAACACGATTCCGTACTCGGAGTCGATCGGCTTCATCACCAAAGTCAGCGACCAGCCGAACGCCGTGAACATGCCATTTTACGTCACGGCGCACGAGACCGGGCATCAGTGGTGGGGGGCATCAGGTGATGTCGGCTTATGTGCAGGGCGCGACTTCGATCGACGAAACCATGGCGCAATACACCGCGCTGATGGTAATGAAACACCACTTCGGGGCGGATTCGATGAAGAAATTCCTGCGCTTCGAGCTCGATCAATATCTGTCTGGCCGCGGGCGAGAGCGCAACCAAGAAAACCCGCTGTACCAAGTTGATCCCAATCAGGGCTACATTCATTACCGCAAGGGTTCGCTGGTCATGTACCGGCTGCAGGATGACATCGGCGAGAACAATGTGAACGCGGCGATCAGGGAATTTTTGAAGACGTTCGCCTTCAAGAATGGACCATATCCGGTATCCCTCCAGCTAGAAGGCGACTTCCAGCAGTTCACGCCGCCCGAGAATCAGCACTTGTTTGAAGATCTCTTCCGAACTATTACGCTCTACGATGTGCGTGCGCTCTCCGCGGACTACATTCCGGAGCCCGACGGCAAGTACCAGGTTCATTTGACGGTCGAGGCGCGAAAAGTCCGCGCCGATGGCCGCGGACAAGAGCATTCGATTCCAATCAACGACCGGATCGACATTGGCGTGTTGGACGCCAACGGAAAATTCCTTTACCTGCAGAAACAGAAGATCGATCAGGACAAGACCGACTTCACTGTCATGGTCGACAAGCTGCCGGCTAAAGCAGGTATCGATCCTGTGGGCAAGCTGATCACGCGCAATCCCGACGACCTCGTGATTGCGGTAAAGAAGCGCTGATTGGGCACCGTCGACACGATCGGACTAAGCTCGGAAGCTATTATCCTGATCATTGGTTGAAACGAAAAAGCCAGGAAAACAGCCGCCGAGTATTCTTCTCCGTCACTGCGCGCGGCTACGAGGCAAACTTCAGGACAACTTTCTACTTCTATGGGACAACTGAGCACGGCAGGGCGGACGGCGACGGCACGGTCTTCAGTCTGTACGAGGGGCTAGGCCGCTTCGTGGAAACTCTGCCCACCTCGGGCAAGATCGGGGCGAAAGTTACTATCCGCGGAACCGATCCGACGGGGCGCCCAGGGTTAGAGCTTCAATGGCACGGCCGAGCACGGCCGCAACGTTTACCGTCGTGTCGAATACCGAGATCACGGCCACTGTGTCAGCCGGTGCAACTACGGGAGGGTGGAAGTGAACACACCTGGCGGCAGCCTCAGGAGCAATGTTGGCATTCCGAGTGGCGCCCTAAGGCAGCTTCATCCCCACGGGCCCGGCGGTGCTTCGGGCTACGCTACGATATTCGAGATTAAGCCTTAAGTTGTAATCCCAGCCGACCGGCATTAACGGCGCGGATTATTGTCAAGCGTGACAGTTTGGATCAGAATCGGAAGCGTCGAACGATTTAGGTCGCGCCAAAATCGTTTCTGTCGCAGCAGCAGTAGTGCTAGCAAGTGTTTTCTTTCCCGTAGGGCAAATAGTCGCTCCAAACCTGCGAAACTGCTGAGGTTCCTGGCGGAATTCATGTGCGCCTGCCGCCGAGAGCTGAGCGCTTGAGATACGGCGGAGGTCAGAAAGTTTCGCCCACGCGACGACGTCGGTTTTAACTTCACCTGAAAGGCTTAGGACTTCCAGTTCGCTTGGGTAATTGGAACGTGACTGGACGGACTGGACGTTCGTAATTTGAAAGAGTATTCGCAGCATAGTCAAATCAATCTGCGCGCCACTTCACCTGGATACTTTGGTCTACCTACGGACTGAAGCACACCTCCGCGAAACCTCGAACCAATCCTCTGGCCGAATTGGAGTCGCGCAAACGTCATGTCTCGGCTGAAATTAACAATCCTCTGCATTGACGACCATTTGAGTGGGCTCATCGGCCGCAAAGAGCTGCTCGAAAGTAATGGATATGAAGTTCTGGGGGCAACCGACGCGGAGGAGGGGCTGAAGTTATTTGTCTCGCACTCAGTGGATGCGGTGGTCCTCGACTACCTAATGCCCGGTATGAACGGCGACAAGGTTGCCGCAAGGATGAAGCGCATCAAGTCGCACGTCCCCATCATGCTGTTAACGGCCTTCGGGCCATTGCCCGAGAGCAAACTCGAGGCAGTGGATACTCTCCTGTGCAAGTCTCAGGCGCCAGGCAAGCTCCTTTCCACACTTCAATATTTAATGAATAAACGGCCCAAACCGTTGTTGAGCCGTTGGCTGGATGCCTGGAGAAATCACAACGAAAGGGTGATGCAATGAACTTTTTGAAATGGTTTTTCGGCCACGGTTGCTCGCATAGATTTACCTGGCCGCGCATCGACGCCAACGGTCACCACTATCAGATATGCCTGCTTTGTGGAACTGCGTATGAATATGACTGGAGACTGATGCAACGGACTAATCGGTTGCTCGCGGCAAATGCCAGACAAGGATAATAAGGCCTGTGGCGAGCTGAGAGGTTTGCGTACTTGGCGCGTTTCTGGAAGTGCGTTCGACCAGGCGTGGCGCGCATTCCTGTTGAGTGTGGTTTTCGGGCACTCACTTTAACTCCCGATCCTCAAACGGGCAAAGGGCGGTTTTAGATTTTAGCTGCGAACCCCGTTTTGCAGCGAGGAAGAGAGGCAGGCTTGGCGTGCGGACCTCAAAATCGAATTCCCCTTCAAATCCTTGGGTCCGTAACTGCGGAAAACCGCGAGAACAATCGGCAAAACGCCCAAGCTCATAGGCCAAGCTTTGTCGCTTGCAACTCTCGCGGGGACGCCTCGCAATCAATTGAAATTCACGACCACAGCGTTTCTAGGCGCCATGTGCCGATGTTTTCTAAGTAGATTGGCTGGCCAAGCCCTTTTCACGGAACACCGCACGGCACTCTCGCTGAAGCAACTGGAACAACTCGGCCATGTGTTCTTGGCGGGTGCGAAAGTTCACGGGATTGATGCGAAACCAGGTCTTGTTTTTGAGCTCGGTGGTTGACATCCAGAAACGCCCGCCCCGCTCGACTCGCTGCGCAACTTCCGCATGCAAGTCTTTCAATTCCGCCTCATCCAGCCCCGCTCCGATGAAGCGGATACAGGTCGCCGACATCGGAGGGCTGCTGGCTGGCTCGAACTCGGGATCTCTTTCGGCGAGAGCATAAAGATGTTTCGCCTGCCGCACGTTGTTGTCGATCCATTCGCCGATCAGGCGGGCTCCGTATCGCTTGAAGCTCATCCACACTTTCAAGCTGCGAAAGCGCCGCGATTGTTCGAAACCGTGCACGTAATACTGATAGCGTTCGTTCGCCTGGTCGAGTTCGTCCGTCAGATAGGAAGGCTTGATTCCGAACGATGCGGTGAGCCGGTCCTGATCTTTCACCAACACAGCTCCAGCATCAAGCGGAGCATAGAACCACTTGTGAGGATCAATGGTGATGGAATCGGCAAGCTCAAGCCCTCGATCTCGCATCGGCCACTGATGCGAGAGCAGCATGCCACCACCGTAAGCCGCATCCACATGCAGCCACATGTCTTCGCGATCCGCGATCCGCCGTAGCGCACGGATGTCATCAACCGCCCCAGTATTCGTAGTTCCGAACACGCCCACAATCGACAGCGGACGAATCCCATTCTTCTTGTCTTGTGCGATCGCCTCCTGCAGCGCATCGATCCGCACCTGAAAATTCGCATCCGTGGGCAGCGGGCGCAATGCATTTCGGCCGAGACCGATGCAATCCACAGCTTTGTCAACGGAAACATGCCGCTCTTCCGAGACGTACACCGCCCAGCTCTCCCGGACTCCATCGTGCTGTGCCCGGTCGCTTGTTACGGCATCGCGCCCCACTTTCAAGCCGATGAAATTGGCCATCATTCCGCCGCTCGTCAGATTTCCGCCTGCTTTCGGGCCATAGCCGCAGAGATCTGTGAGCCAACGTACTACGCGGCGTTCCATTGCCACTGCCGATGGGCCGATTGAGTACGCTCCCACGTTCTGATTGAGGGCGGAGCAGATGAAGTCTGCAATGATACCCACCGGATTGGGCGATGGGGTGATCAAGCCCATGTATCCTGGGTGGCCAACGTTGGTGCAGTAGGGGAGCAGTTTGGTCTCAAGTTCGTACAAAACATCTTCCGCTGAACTTGGATCTTGCGGCAGCGGTTCAGCAAACAGCTCATTCGTTGTCCGTGGCTCGGCTTCAGGAAAAACACGTTTCTCCTCGATATGATCGAGATATTCAGCGAGGAAATCCACCACCCGATGTCCAACTTCGCGGAATTCTTTCGCGTCCATGAATCATCTCCCTTATTCAGTTTAAGCTGTCACGCCGAGTCTGGCGCTCCGATTCTTGCTTTCAAATTGTTCTTTAATGCAGGGCGGTCCCCAATTCGCGGATCCATGAGCGCCAACGTCGAAGCGTCTCAGGACGCCAGCCCATCACTAGAAGCAGCGATTATGTTCCCGCTCGCTTCCGTGGTTTTCTTCTCGCTGTGCCCACCACCCCTTCAAGAAGGGAGCGTCGTTTGCGTTACGACGCTTTCAACATTGATCGCTTCAGCACAGAAGCTTTGACATCCTAATTCGTCGATGTTGTCCTTCCAATCGTCCCTTGCTCTTTTGCTGACGGTGAACTTCAGCCAGTGCTGGTTACAGCTTTTGCATCTTTTGATTTGTATCTGCGAACGCAGAACCAACTCCTTCTGATACGTGTCGCTACCCGCCGTCTTTGCGTGGACGGCAATGGCATCTTGGAAACGGCTCTCCGAGAGGCACTGTATTATGTCCTTCACAGCGTTGGTCAGTGTTTCCGAACTTGCGGTGTATCTAGTTTGAATACCCTTCTTGGCAAGGTATTTTGAACAGGAATCACAATAAGGAAGTGACTTCAAATGGAAGTAAACAGCGACCCGGCCAACGGCAAATCCTAACATTTGAAGTGCAGCGTACAAATATCCCCATGAACCGATCTCGACTGCCTCTCCGATTGGGTGTGCTCTGATGTTGAATTGCACTGCCGTGTAAGACATCTCGATGTCGAGATACTGAGAAAAAGTTATAAGTTCTCGGACTGCTTTTCCGTCGATTTCGATAAAGAAGTAGTCGAGATAGTGGATCAGGAAGAAGGTCGCAACTGAGATAGCGACCATGTTCAGCAAAAGAATTCCCGTGGGTCGATGGTTGAACAGCCGTGCTCCAAGATAATAGCCTGATGCAGCGGCGAATCCGCAGAGAATTGCCCCTGCTGGAATGACAAACCAGAACATCCAAGTGTAGAGCGAAAAGTCGAATCGCAGTTCTACGGCGGCAAGGATGACGGCGGTGATAATGCTGGTTGTGGCACCAAGACCCGCTACAAGAAAATCCTGAGCGACGCTGCCGAGGTCGCTGCGAATCGCTGTTGCCGCCCCTGAGGCCATTTATCGCAGAGTGTCTCATGCAATCAAACTTGCCGCGCATCGGAACGAGAGTGATCGGTGTTGAATGTTTTGGGTTTCTTGCCGCGAGGTATCTCATGCTCAAATACTCTACAGGGCTGTCGCCTGTTTGAGGGAGACTTGCGGTTCCAGAGGGTGTACCCGAACCGAGGTGACCGAGTCACTTATGACCTTGGACGAATTCCGCCATTCGCTCACCGCGCCCGATCCGTCAGCCGGACCATCTGAACAAGACGCGGATTGGCTCGGTCTGAGAACCTAGCTGTTGAAACATCTCGATTACGCTCAAATCCCTGCCGCCGAACACCAGCCGTCATTGTTCCATTTCCGAGTCTCTTCACCGCCGAGCGGGGGGGTACAAATCCAACACAATCAACCAGTGGTCAAAAAGGCTTTCGCCGCAGCAGCCCCAAGCGGCTGAATCCATTGGGCAGGAATTTTCGATTTTGATGGTTCGTCGGGTATACCTTTTGAACAGAGATGCCCATCTCATAGTTTGGAACGCAACGGGGAGTACACTACCTCCAAGGTCTAGCTGACCGCGTTTCAGGAGTATCACTCGTGAATAGCGCCTGCCCCCTTTTCTGCTGTGTTTTGGCTCTGACTTTTTTCGTCCGAACTGGTCAGGGTCAAACGACAGCGCAATCCCCCACGATTCCATCGAAAAGCAAGATCGAGGGCTTGCTGCTGAGCAACGACCCGAAGTCGATAGCGTGGGGTGCACATTATGCTGTTCTGGCTGGCGACCAGTCGCTACTTCCCGACTTGCTTTCTGTGGCAGCCAAATGGCAACTGACCTCCGAATCGAGTGGAGAAGATGACAGTTCCGCTAGATTAACTGCTGCTCAACTCGATGAGCGGGACTCGACGGCTGCTATCCTCGATGACTTGATTGTGATGGACGCCTCGGTGCCCGTTACTACCCTGCGTAGTCTTGCGAAGGATTTCCCAAACTTTGTTGCCATTTTGCTTAGCCGACTGCCGCTGGAAGAATCTCAGCCACTGAGCCTTGAACTTTACCGCTCCGACATCAAGAACGGCTACAGTCTGCAATATGTGAGTGCAGCCCTGCTCGCCCAAGCTCCACCCTCAGGATTTGTGGCAGACTTGCTTTCCAGCATCCACGTCCGAGCTAGGATTTTCGTGACAAAGCCGGGGGTGGAGGTGAAGCAACACCTGCGAGGTGGTTCGTTGGGTTGTGTGGATGTGCCTCACGACCAGTGGCCTAGTTTTGGCATATATACCCTGTCACAGTACAGGATTGCCGACGCTCTTATTGTTCCGTTGGGCGGGCATCCGGTCTATGCCGTTCGGTCGGAAACTATTCACTATCGGAACGATGCGTGTGAAATGACTGGAGTTCCCTTGGTGCTGGGGCCGGAGCAAAAGCTGGGCTTTCTCGCGCAGATGTTGGGCATTGAGCCAGACAGATTCGGTTGGAAGATCGAAATACAACAGAACATCGAGTTCAACTCAGACCAGCAGTTCTTTGATGCTGTTCACAGCTTCGTTGCTCTGCAACAACAGCAATACAAACGTACAGCCGCCGCGCTCTTCGCCAAGAATCTCATGACCACTTCCGAGCAGGAGAAATCTCTCCCTCAGCTTGACATGTACATCGAAGACCAGCGTGGGTCGGACTATACCCCGATTGAGAAGCCATCGTTCCTGCCCTCCAACGTGATGTGGTCTCTTCAGTCATGGAACGAATAGAGCGAATGCTGATCTCGCGCCCACCTAGCGGAGAGACCCTTTTGAACCACCTAGGCTAAGAGCCGATTTCCGCTTCGAAGTCGAGCTTCCCGTCAACCTCGCCTCAGTCGCCCCTGCCGATCTCCCCGCCAAGGCAGAACGGCGTATCATCAGGGGCTATGGCTAGAACCATCGCGCTAACAGGTGTGAAACGCAGGCGCGGTAATCCCAACTGGGGTCAGCCTCCGCTGCCACTTCGTGCGCTTCCGACCGAGTTCGAAATACTGGTCAAACGGCTAGGACTCACCAAGCCGCAGTACGTTTCCTCCTCCGAGCTAAAGCGCTGGTGTGAGCACAACCGGAACCGGGTCTACGTTCCTGAGTGGCTGCTTGAAGCGTGGGGTATAGAAGTCGAGGCGATCTTCAGCGGCGTGGCTTAGCCTACGATTCGCGACATCGACTTTCGAATAATACTTCTAACCGTTCGTAACCTGAAAAAGGCGACCCGCGCCTCAAGGAGCCATCCGAAAGGCGCGGGCGCATAGAAGCGACTGTACTGCTACTGGCGCTCCAGAATGATCGAAGTCTAACCTTCGGCGCTCTAGGAAAACAAGGTCTCGGAACGTGGTGTTCTCTTTAGCTTCTTTGTGAGGCAACACTTGACTCTGGACTGCGCTCCAGATTGTATGATTTTGTCGGTCAGACCAACCGCGACATGGGGAGCACGGACATGCAAATTGGCGAGGTTGCTGAACAGACTGCGTTGACCGTCGATGCGATCCGGTTCTAC
>JASHRB010000742.1 GCA_030037575.1 Candidatus Sulfotelmatobacter sp.
GAACCCGGAGCAAAACGTAAAGCTCCAGCCGCACGACACCGTCGTCGTCCCCTAAGCATGAAAATTCGCAACACAATTTTGACTGGGCTCGCCCTGCTGATCGCTCTGCCGCTTTGTTCGCAGGTCGACAACTCTGCTGCGCAACCTGCGTCTACAGCAACCGCGCAGGATAACCTGCCAGACGCGGCTTCGAAGGAGAGCAGCGACCTCATGTTTACCCCGCCGGTGGTAAGCGGTCAAACCTATCCGACCACGCCAACCTCGGAGGAGCGCACGAACTACCTGCGAGCGGGGATGTCGTTCACCAGCGCCTATGGGAACAATGCCATGGCAACCACGAACGGACAGCCAATTAGCGAGATGAGCTATTCGGTCGCTCCCACCGTGGCGCTCGATGAAACCACTTCGCGCTTGCATTCGGTTTTGAGTTATTCGCCGGGCTTCACTTTTTATCAGCAGACAAGTGATCTGAACGCCGCCAATCAAAACGCTTCAGTCGATTTCAGCTACCGTCTCAGCCCGCACGTCACGCTCAGCGCAAGAGATGGATTTCAGAAAACCTCGAGCGTCTTCAATCAGCCGGATTTGACCTCTGCCGGAGAAGTATCGGCGGGCGCCCAGGAGGCGAATTTCTCCGTGATCGCTCCGGTAGCTGAACTGCTGAGAAACTCCGGCAACGTGGGCCTGACTTACCAGTTCGCCAGGAACGAAATGATGGGAGCGAGCGGAACCTTCTCCAATCTTTACTATCCCGACCAGACGCAAGTTTCCGGATTGTACGATTCGAGTTCACAGGGAGGCTCTGCTTTCTATTCATATCGCATCTCGAAAATGCATTACCTGGGAGCGACCTACGAATATCAGCGACTGGTCTCGTCTCTGACGACAGGTCTCAATGAAACGCAGACCCACGCGGTGCTCTTGTTCTATACCTTCTATCCGGCTTCCAGGTTATCCATTTCGTTGTTCGGGGGCCCGCAATATTCGGACACGGTTCAGCCTCCGCTCGCCCTGCAGCAGGTTCAACCGCCTGCGATATCGGCGTGGACGCCGGCGGCCGGCGGCAGTTTGAGCTGGCAAGGACGGTTGAGCACTTTGGCCATGAGCTACTCTCATGTGATCTCCGGCGGGAGCGGTTTGCTCGGCGCGGTTCACATGGACAACGCCAGCATGTCGCTGCGGCAGATGTTTACCCGCACCCTCGGCGGAGCGGTGACGGGGTCATACGTCCAGAACGACGTGATCGGGTCATCTCTACCGGGATCGTATAACGGACACACGGTATCGGGAACGGTATCTCTGCAACAGCAATTTCATCAGAACGTGAATTTGCAGCTGGGCTACACTCGCCTGCATCAGGACTACAGCGACGTGGCCGTGCTCTCCGAGATTCCCAACACCAACCGCGAATTCATTTCGCTGTCCTATCAGTTTTCCCGACCGGTGGGAAGATAGTTATGCCTGACGATTTTGAAGAAAAACCGTCCGAGTTTAACCTCGACCACTACTTGGGAGTGGCGCGCCGCCGTCACATCCATTTTCTGATACCCCTGTTTGTGGGCTGGGTGCTGGTGTGGGCCGCAAGCTGGGTTCTGCCGCCCCGCTACCAGTCGAGCACGCTCATTCTGGTGGAGCAGCCCGCAATGCCCAAGGATTACGTCACACCCAACGTGAGCGACGACCTGCAGGAGCGGATGCAGAGCATCACGCAGCAGATCCTTAGCCGGACGCGTCTTCTACATATCATCGATCAGTTCAATCTTTATGCCAACAAGCGCGGGGACCGATTGCCCGACGACAAAGTCGAGCTCATGCGCAAGGATATCGACATCGAACTGGTGCGCGATGAACAAAGCCATCAGATTACCGCGTTTAACGTTTCCTTCAAGTCGCGTGATCCTCATCTGGCCCAGCAGGTCACAAGCGAACTGACCAACCTGTTCATCAACGAGAACCTGGAAGTGCGCCAGCAACAGTCGGAAGGCACCACCCAGTTTCTCGAGGATCAGTTGGAAAGCGCGCGCAAAAGCCTGGCCGAGCAAGAAGACAGGATTCGCCAATTCAAGGGCGAGCACGTCGGCGAAATGCCCGGACAGTTGGCCAGCAACCTTCAAATTCTGAGCGGCCTGCAATCCCAACTGCAGAATGATCAGGATGCGCTCAACGCGGCCAAACAACAGCATGTTTATCTGCAGACGTTGGCCGACCAATATCGCACCCTGCAAGGATCTGCAAAGACATCAGACGGCAACGTTGCGCCGGAGGGTCTGCCGGCTCTTGACCAGGAATTAGAAAAGGAGAAGGCGCAGCTCGCCGACCTTAGGTCTCACTACACTGACCGGCATCCCGACGTGCGCAAGCTGAAGGAGCAAGTCGCCGAGACCGAGAAGATGCGCGATCAGCTTCTGGCGAGTCTAAAAACAAAGGACGCGGATCACGCGAGCGATAATCCCGATGCGGGCGCTGCGATCGCGCCGGGCGCCGATCCGGCGCAGGCGACCATGACGCTTCAGATTCAAGGCCAGTTACGATCCAATCAGCTGGAGGTCGCGAACCGCGAGCGCGATATTGAGACCCTCAAGGCGAAAATAGAGGACTATCAGGCCCGCCTGAATCAGGAGCCGATTCGCGAGCAGCAACTGGCCGACCTCACCCGCGGTTATGACCAATCCAAAGCCAACTACGATGATCTGCTGAAAAAGAAGAACGAATCGCAGATGGCCACCAGCATGGAACTGCTGCAACAAGGCGAGCGATTCCGCGTCGTCGATGCGCCCAGCTTTCCCGAAAAACCGCAATTTCCGAATCGCCTCAAGTTCTGCGGCATGGGGTTAGCTGTCGGCCTTGCGCTGGGTGTGTTCGTGGCCGGCGCATTCGAGATGTTGGATCATCGCATCTACAATGAGCAGGAGCTCAAGAGTCTCCTGCCAGTAGCCATGCTCGCGGAGATTCCCGAGGTCGCCAGTCCCATCGATGAGAAGCGCGCACGTTATCGGCTTTGGTTGGGCTGGGCGACGGCAGTAGTGGTTGTCTGTACGATCCTCGCCGGATCGGCCTTCAGTTTTCTACGGGGCTAGTTATCACCAATGTATAAAGCGTTCTACAATCTAACTCGCAATCCCTTCGAGATCACTCCCGATCCTTCGTTTTTGTTTCCCACCAAGAAGCACAATGAGGCTCTGGCAGC
>JASHRB010000743.1 GCA_030037575.1 Candidatus Sulfotelmatobacter sp.
AACTCGTCCATGGGCGCGCTATCGTAGACAACGAAGCCTGGCTTTTTCACTTCTGTAGCACTTATACCCTGCGCTTCACAGAGATAGACAAGAATGTCTCCTACTTCTAGTTGGGCAGCCGCCCACGACCCTCCACCTGGAGCTGAACTGCCACTTATAACCAGTTTCGGGCGCGCGGCAGGCACACCGCCTAGCTAGCGTCACTGTAATGGTGTTGGGTTTCGATTGGTTCGTTCGGCGAACCGACTTCTGCTTGGGTTGCGGTATAGAAGTTTTAGAAACTAATGCGGGCCGTGAACTCCACGATGCGTGGCCCGGCACCCTCGACCGTCTGCAAAGCTGTGATCGTACCAAATGCCGGAGAGCCAACTTGCATGTTCGGCGGTTGATAATTCTTGTGATTAGTCAGGTTGGAAGCTTCGGCACCGAACTGCAATTTTGTTTTCTCCGCGATCGCAACCGTTTTAATTAGAGACATGGAAGCAAACTTTGTGCTCGGCCCGACTACGCTGCCTACGCCAGCGTTGCCATACCTGCCAATGGGAACGGTACCTCCGGGAATGGCAAACGCGGCGGGATTCAGGTAGTTGAACGAAGCCAGCGTGCCATTTTGGTTGAGATTTGCGGATTGCGGGACATAGAAGGAAACGCCGGGAACGATATCGGCACGCTCGGAACCGAAGAAACTGATGTTATTCGTGCCGGCGGAGTCGTTGACTGTCTGATACGGAGTGAGGAAGGGGCCGCTCTCAAGCGTGACTAGGCCCGCCCATTCCCATCCGCCGATCACCGCGTTGGCGAAGCCACCGCTGTTGCCCGCGAATCTCTGTCCTCTTCCAAAGGGCAGTTCGTAGAGGTAGGTCAGGAGGAAGCGATGGCGGCGATCGTAAATGACGTTTCCATAGTCCAACAAAGGATGGAAACGGTCGGAGACATAGGGCAGGGCGCCGGTGGACTCGATGGGCAGGGTAGTAGGGTTGGTGCCACCCGCGTCGGAAAGATCGCGCGTGAAGGTGTAACTGGCATCGAATTGCAAGCCTTTCGATAGGTGCTTCTGGGCCTCCGTGCTTATGGCGTTGTAGTTACTCTTTGCCAAGTTTCCCACGTCGTCCACCTGGCCCCACAGGGGATAGGGAACATTGTCTACTGCTCCTTGATAGTAGCCGATTGTATTGGCCGGAACCTGGTTGATGTTCACCATATCCTGTAAGTTGGAGCCGTGGCTTCCGATGTAAGAAACACGAAGGCCGACGTTATCGCCAAGGTTGCGTTCGAAGGTCAGGTTCCACTGTTGAACTCTGGGATCCAGGTAATGGATTGGGAAGCCGTACAAGTAGGACTGGCCTGGCTGGGCGGCATCCAGATTAGAGGGGAAGGGCGCAGGGAAAGAAAACAATGGAGCGCCGCCAGAATAGCCGTTCCCGAAATACGGAATGAAGCTGGACGTAGTCGCCCAGCCAGCAAGGACGTTGAAACCAAGGGGCGACATATAAAACAGACCGTAACCGCCACGGACAACAGTTTTGTCGTCGTGAAATGGACGCCAGGCAAAACCGATGCGTGGAGCGATATCCTTCTTGTAGGTAAAGCGTAAGCCAGATGGAATCCCCGCCTGCGATGCCGTCAGGATGGGAGTCGGCGCAATCGAGGCAGCCAGGCCTGGCTCCGTCAGGCTCAGCGCCTGCTGGTTGGGGACGACGAGCGCCCCACTGACGCTTTTGCCCCCAATAGTTGCCCGATAGTTGGGCAGGAAGTTCGAGCTGTTGTAGCCCGTGTCATACAGCGGCGGGTGGAATTCGTACCGCAGGCCGAGATTTAGGGTCAACGACGGCGTGACCTTCCAATCGTCTTGCCCAAAAAAGCCGTACGAATACCCCAGGGCATTCATGTTCTCGTCGAGAGTTTTGGATGAGACCAGAGTGATCAACATCCAGTCGGGATCTCCCAGGAGGAAACTGGCAAAAGGATCACCGATGGTTTGCCCGACCGTCGAAGAGCCGTCAAACGAATAAAAGCCGGAGCGCAAGGCGCCGAAAGCGTTGTCGTCGTGGTCGGAATAGCGGCGCCAGTCGGCTCCGAATTTGAAGGTGTGCTTTCCTTTCTGCCAGGTGAGATTATCCCCGATCTCGACGGTGTCGCTGATCTGGGTGGAAGGGTTGGCGCCACCGGTCTGCTGGAACAACCCCCCTTCATCGAATGAGAAAAAGGGAACGGCTCCAAAGGAGTCGGGATTCGGAATTCCGCTGATGCCGATTTGGCCCAGCAAGTTCTGAGAATTGACGTCCAACGTTGTGTGCAGATGGAAACGGCTCCAGCCGCCACGCAACTCATTAATGAGCGTTGGACGGATCGCGAAGTTGTAAGCAAAAGTTATGTTCGAGTCAGTTTCCGGTTGCGAGAATGGGCCGGTAGAAGGCGAACCCGCGGTCTCAACGAACAAGGCACCATCCGTGTTGGGGTTAGGAGGAGTGGTCACAGAGCGGCTCTTGTAAGTGAGTCGTCCAAAAATGGACTGGCGCTGGGATAGAGTCTGGTCGATGCGCACATCCCCCTGGTCGCTGGAGATGGGCGCGGGGAAATTTTCCTGGAAATTGTTGACGTAGGTGTTGGGGTCGGTTGGTGCCGGCATCAGGTATTGCAAAACCTTCGCGGCAACGGGTGAAATCGGCACCGCATTACAGGGCAAAGAATTTCCGTAGGCGTCGTGTATGTTGGTGTTTCCGTGTTGTGCCTGGAGATATGCACACAGGTTCCCGTTGCGCATGGCAGCGGATGGCACGCTGGTTGTGATCGGAAGTCCCCGCGGCAGTCGAAGCCCTTCGTAGGCGGCGAAGAAAAATGTCTTGTCGCGAATGATCGGGCCGCCCAGAAATCCGCCAAAGTCATTCAGGATCAGCTTTGGCTTGCTCACAGCGAACTGGTTGTTGGATTCCAACGCGCCATTTTCGTTGTTTTCGAACACGCCGCCGTGCAGGGTGTTCGTACCGCTCTTGGAAGTTGTGGTGATATCGGAAACGCCGCTGAACTCGGCGCTGTTGTTCACCTGGCTGACCTTCATTTCAGAGATGGAATTGAAAGAAGGAAACAACTCGTTGATTGGCCCGGCGTACTCGATGACCATGGT
>JASHRB010000744.1 GCA_030037575.1 Candidatus Sulfotelmatobacter sp.
GTTTCTCGTAGAAGCGGATCGCGTCTACGGTCAAGGAAGAGCGTTTCGCAACCTCCCCGATTTGCATTGCAGCACCCTCAGTTTGGTTATTCGTCCCCATGCCAAAATCATACACTCTGGAGTGCGGTCCAGAGTCAACGGTCCCGCATGGGTTTCTGAATCGTGGGGGATAAACAGTTGAATCCGGCGGCTTTAAGGAAGCTGCCATCGCGGTCTTCCAGCAACAATGTTGAGATTGACCGCTGCTGCACAGCGCGACAATCGCCATTAAAATCTGAAAACTATGGCAGGTCAAAAGTGCTACCACTGCAAGCAGTGGATCGAGGACGGAGAAGAGCACAACTGTTGGACGACCACCGAAGCGGCTCTGACGCAGGAACTCTCCGACGATCTGTGGGATGCTTGGGAAAGGCTGCGCGAGACAGCCGTTTCCTTCGGCGATCAACGGATTTACGCTTCGCACAAGGCAATCATGTTCTCGCGCAAGTCCTGCTACTTCTTCGTGCGGCCTAAGCGGAATTTTCTCGAACTCTGCGTTTTCCTCGGTCGCACACTGAAGGCTCCTCAAGTGCGACGAAGCGACCGGGCATCGAAGTCCAAGGTATATCACATCATTCACATCAAGCACCGTGATGAAGTCGAGGCACCGATTACTAACTGGCTTCGGGAAGCCTACGAACTGTCCGAAGTGCTGGCGTCGAAGGCGAGCATGGCTCGCGTCAAATCGAAGCACAAGCTGAAGTCCAACCGGATTCCCCCTCGATGAGAGCCTTCCCTGACTATCCCGCGTCCTTAAGCTAACCAAAGCCGCGTACGGAAAGCTGCACTAGCGGCTCGCGCTATCATGTGCACATTGCAGAAGAGAGGAAGGAGGGCACCAAGCGTCGAGAACCGGTGCTGAGGATTGTCTTAGTTTCTAGCCGGGACTATTGTTTAGGGCGGGAGTTATTCCGCTGACGATGTCTTTCTCGCGGGAACCTGCGGTGCCCAAGATAATGAGGTCACACTCGGGATTTTTCTGCTGGTGGCGGTGCGTGACCCCGCGGCGAACCGCAAGCCTGATCGCCTCCGGCGGATGGCGAATCTTGCGCATGCTGCGTAATTGTCCGCGCTGCGGAAGGTGCTTGCCCGTCGATCAAGATTTGCTTGCTGGCATCTTCATGGCCCGCGTCTTGAGTCTCGTTCTCACGGCGACTCTGCCCCTGGCATAGAATGAACGGCAGGTGGCGAGATATGAACTATGGGCGATCCTGTGAAACTCGACCTGAAGAATGGAGTTCCTCTAGCCAGCCTCCCAGATGACGGGAAGCTGCTGGGAGTGATTGATGGAGCAGACGCTTTACTTGTCCGCAGAGGCACGGAATTCTTCGCAGTGGGCGCTTACTGCACGCATTATCACGGGCCACTTGCAGACGGATTGGCGGTTGACGATACCCTGCGCTGTCCTTGGCACCACGCGTGTTTCAGTCTACGCACCGGCGAGCCACTGCGTGCACCCGCTCTTGATCCGATTCCGTGTTGGCGGGTTGAACAGATCGGCGACAATGTTTTTGTTCGGGAGAAACTCTGGTTTGCTCCCAGACACGCTGCGAACCCTCCAAGCTCCGTTGTGATCGTTGGCGGAGGTGCCGCTGGCCTGGCGGCGGCGGATATGCTTCGACGCGAGGGCTACGATGGCCCGCTCGCGATCGTAAGTGCCGATGGCTCTCCTCCCGTGGATCGCCCGAACCTCTCGAAAGATTACTTGTCCGGCACAATCCAGGAGGATTGGGTCCCGTTGCGATCGCCTGAATACTATCGCGAGCGAAGGATTGATCTCCTCCTAAATTCGAGGGTTTCTTCTATTGATCCAAGGAGAAAGCAGATAGTGCTTGAAAATGGCAAAGCCTTCGCTTTTGGCACTCTGCTGCTCGCCACCGGTGCCGATCCAGTCCGTTTGCCCATCGAGGGCGCCACTGACTCCCAGGTTCACTATCTCCGGACATTCGCCGATAGCAAAGCAATAATCGCCCGAGCGGCATCCGCAAAACGTGTAGTAGTGGTCGGCGCCAGCTTCATCGGGTTGGAAGTTGCCGCATCGCTGCGCACCCGCGGGATCGCCGTCGATGTCGTAGCTCCGGAAAGCCAGCCACTCGAACGAGTGATGGGAGGTGAGGTTGGCCTTTTCATCCGCAAACTCCACGAAGCCCATGGCGTCACTTTCCATTTGGGCGAGGCTGTTAGTCGGGTCAACGGTCGGGCGGTCGCACTAAGCAGCGGAACAACTTTAGACGCAGACTTCCTGGTTTTGGCGGTCGGCGTGCGTCCATCGTTGACTCTCGCCGAGCAAGCTGGGCTTGTTATCGATCGTGGCATAGCCGTGAACGAATACCTCGAAACCAGCGTGCCTGGTATCTTTGCGGCTGGCGACGCCGTCCGCTGGCCGGATGCGTATACTGGCGAACCAATTCGAGTCGAGCATTGGGTGGTTGCCGAACGCCAGGGTCAAGTCGCGGCCCGCAATATTCTTGGCCGCCGCGAAAGATTCGATGCAGTCCCATTTTTCTGGAGTCAACACTACGAAGTCGCCATAAATTATGTGGGCCGGGCTGAGAAATGGGACGCCGTCAAAGTTGATGGAAGCCTCGATGGGCGCAACTGTGCGGTGACGTACCAGAAAGGCGGACGAACTCTTGCTGTAGCCACCATCTCGCGCGACCTCCAGAGTTTGCAGGCTGAAGCGGCGATGGAAGCTCAACTGCGGTCGCCAAGACAACAGGTCGCATGAATCCAGCCGGTTTCCTCTGCAAAAACCTGCCCATTCGGCCCATTCCATGGTTGCCGTCTTTCGCAGTGAGCATGGCGACCACGAGGTCCGGATCGACGATCTTCGCGATTTGCGCGTCTTGCTGAGCAATGTCGGAACAGCAACAGTGGCTTGCCTCTCACCCCATTCGAAGCACTGCGCGTTTTCCATCGCGTCCGCCGCTGCGTCCTATCCATACCGGCAAAATCGCATTGCGTTGCTCGTGCCACTGACCGCGTGCGTCGCGATGCTTGTCCTGGTCGCGACGATGGTCGAATCGACTTTTCGGGAAGGCAAGAAGGATGTGAATTCGGTGCACACGACTCAAGCTATTTCCATGAGAAAGTGGTAATGGAATTCGCTTGCAGCGAAACCGGCGCACTCAGATCCGCCAGGCGCAACTCGATGGTTCTTGCCGGGCCTGGATTGGTTAAGATCAGCACTTGTTGGCCATCAGGATTTTCCGCTGCAAGGTGATGCAAGTCGGCCACCGGACTGCGTGATTGGAATCTGCGCGCCCCCCGGCGGATTGCTCGCGAGTAATGAGCGAAGGCCCAATACTGTCCGCTACGCGTGATTTCTTTGCTTTGCGAGTT
>JASHRB010000745.1 GCA_030037575.1 Candidatus Sulfotelmatobacter sp.
ATTTTGAAACCCGAGCACGCGCTCTGCCTCAGGAGTTACAAATGCAATTCCCGGCCCAGAATTCAGGGCGATCAGATTCACTTTGCAGCGCAGCCCCCGCACCAGTTCGGCGATTTCCCTGGCATTCTTCTTTTCGTCGTTCACTCCGGCAAGCAATACATATTCGAACGTGATGTATTCGCGCGTGCGCAGCGGGAAGGCGCGCGCCGCGGCGATCAGCATGTCGGTGTTCCACTTCTTGTTCAGCGGCATCAAGCGTGTGCGCAGGGTATCGTTCGGGGCATTCAGCGAAATCGCGAGTTTGGGCCGGATTGGTTCGTCGCCGAAATCGTAGATACGCGGCACAATGCCCGCGGTTGATACGGTCATTCTGCTTTCGGCGACGCCAACTTGCCCGACCAGCAACCGAACAGCTTTGATGAAGTTGTCGTAATTCAAAAACGGCTCGCCCATGCCCATGAAAACCAGGTTGATTCGATCTTCCGGCGGTGAAAGGTTCTGATGGTTCAGCACGGCGCAAACCTGTCCCACGATCTCGCCGGCCGTAAGATTGCGCTTCACACCCAACAATGCCGTCAAGCAGAATTGGCAATCGACGGCGCACCCGACCTGGCTGGAAATGCAGATGGTCGATCGTCCGATTGCTCGTGCCCCGGTTTCCCGCGCTTCTCCGGCTTCGCTTCCATCTCCGGCTTCACCGCCATCGCCTTCCGGCATCCAGACGGTTTCAACCGTCTGATCATCGGCCAGAGCAATTAGGTATCGCACCGTTCCATCTTGCGAGACAAATTTCTGTTCGATCCGCGGCGCACCGATGGTGATTCCTTGGTCCACAAACCAGCGGCGCAATTCGGCTGGAATGGTGGAGATCTCTTCCAGGGCATGAACCCGCTGCCGATATATCGCATCCAGTATCTGTTTGGCACGGTAGGAGGGCTCTCCCGCCTCGCTCAGGAGAGCGGCGAGTTCCTCCCCATCCATCCCCAACAACGCCGAATTAACCGGTTTGCTCATTAGGTAGTGCGTTCGAACTCTGCAGGTTAGAGGGACACACAGGGCGGCGCCTGTAACCTATTGATTCTAAACATCCAATTTTCTTCTCCGCGTTTCCCGCCGATCGATCGAATATGCAAGAATAGTTTAGATCATTCAAGAAGCGGCGCGCGCCATATTTATCCATGGTAAAAGAACTTCGCAATATTCGCCGTCAGGTTTTGCCGCACGGCCTCACCGTCATCACCGAGCAGATGGAGCACATCCGTTCGGCTTCCATCGGCATCTGGCTCGAAACCGGCTCGCGTGACGAGGCGCCGCAAACGAATGGCATCTCGCATTTTATTGAGCATATGGTTTTCAAGGGCACCAAGCACCGCTCCGCCGAAGAGATTGCCCGCCAGGTGGACTCCATCGGCGGGAATATGGACGCGTTCACGTCGAAGGAATGCATCTGCTTCAACGTCAAAGTGCTCGATGAGAACGTTCCGGTGGCGCTTGAAATTCTTTCCGACCTCGTGCTCCATCCTACATTCGATGCCGAAGATATTGTGCGGGAACGCGGCGTCATTCTGGAAGAAATCAAAATGGACGAGGATAATCCCGACTACCTCGTCCACGAAATTTTCACGCAAAATTTCTGGAAAGATCACCCACTGGGCAAACCGATTCTTGGAACCAAAGAGACCGTAAAACGGTTCGAGCGCCAAGCCGTGGTTGATACGTATTCCCATCGCTTCGCACCGGGCAATATCATCGTCGCCGCCGCCGGGCACCTCGATCACGATCAATTCGTCAATCTTGTGGTCAAGCATTTCGAGCACTTGAAGCCCGCAAAAAACGGTTTCCACTCGGCCGAGCCGAAGATCGTCCCGCGGATTGTGCTGCGCAACAAAAAAGCCCTCGAACAGCTTCAGCTCTGCCTCGGCGTGCCGTCTTATCCCATCGCGCACGAAAAACGTCATGCCGGCTACATTCTTAATAGCTTGCTTGGCGGCGGGATGAGTTCGCGTCTGTTTCAGAATATTCGCGAGCGCCAGGGCCTGGCCTATTCGATCTACAGCGATCTCAACCCCTATCGCGATACCGGATGCATGGCCGTGTATGCGGGAACTTCGCTAGCCTCGGCGGAGAAGGTGGTGCGCTCGGTCGTCGAAGAGTTTCGCAACTTAAAGAATCAGCCGGTTTCGACAGAAGAGCTGCGCCGCGCCAAAGATCAGCTCAAAGGCAGTCTCATGCTTTCGCTCGAATCCAGCACGGCGCGCATGTCGAACCTGGCACGGCAGGAAATGTACTTCGATCACTTCCAAGACCTCGACGAACTGGTCGAAAAAATCGAGGCCGTAACCGCGGAAGATTTGCAAGGAATTGCTCAGGAATTTTTCAAAACCGAACTGGTTGCCGTGGCGGCGCTTGGCAATCTGAATGGACTGAAGATTTCCCGCGACCAACTCGCCTGCTGAAGCGGCGTATTGTTTTCCGGACCGCTCGTGAATTTGCACCGCTAATGGCTCATCTTTCGTTCGACCCCGCCCGCACGGCCCTCTTGAGCATGGATTTTCACGCTTCTATCGTTTCTGTTTACGTCAAGGATGAACGCCTGATGCAGCGCGCGGCTGAGGTTCTCAACCGGGCTCGAAGCGCCGGAATGACGATCATCCATGTTCAGGTGGGCTTTCGTCCAGATTTCCCCGAGATCAGCCCGCACAATCTTCTATTTGGCGCGATCAAGAATTCGCCGCAGTGGCAGAAGATGTTTGAGAGCGACGCCGCAAAGCTTCATCCTTCGGTCGCGCCCGCCGTAAACGACATCGTCATCACCAAGCATCGCGTTGGCGCATTCCTGGGAACTGACCTGGAAATGATTCTGCGCGCGAAAGAGATCGACACGCTGGTGCTGTTCGGCATCGCTACCAGCGGAGTGGTCCTCTCTACCCTGCGCTATGCCAGCGACGCCGACTATCGGTTGGTTGTTCTAAAGGATTGCTGCGCCGACCAGGACGCCGGGGTTCACGCCTGCCTGGTAGATAAAGTGTTTTCCCATCAGGCCGCGGTAGTCACCGCGAACGAGTTCCTGGAAAGTTTGAAATCGGGAAATTAGGCGACTCGCATCTCAATTCCGCGAGGGGCCGAAGATCGATCTACGGATTCAACTCGCCCCGAACGGTTGGCGCACTTTCTCCCGCCTCAGAATCCGGGTCTTCATCGCGGGGACGTACTCCTTGAGTTTTCAAGTACTGCTTCAGGCAGCGGGAGCATGGAACGTAGCCCTGCTGCATGGCTTCCTTCGCTGTCATCTCTCGCAGACTGGTTTTGTTACGAATAAGATCACATCCGGGGACGTGGAACAGCCTCGAGCCATCGGCAACCAGAACCTGCAGATCCGGTGGAATGTTGTTCGCCGGCACGGCCAGTATCGACCTCACCGGACGTGGGAAGCTAAACATGTTCGTCAATTTCAAGCCCCCGGCGATTAAAGCGATCGCGGCAGCCGGAATCAGCCACGTCGCCCAGGTCACCCATCGCGTTCGTTTTACAGCGACGCTTTTGGCAATTCGCTTTTCCAACCTGCGGCTGAATCCCTCGGGCACTTCCAGCATCCGCTCATCGCCATAAAGCTGAATTACGTTCCGCGTCCCCGCCAGCACCGATGCGCATTTCCGGCACGACTGAAAATGCTCGTCCATGGCCGAACGCAGTGCAGCATCGACGTCGCCGTCAATGTAGTTCGAAATCTCGCGCCAGACTTTTTCGCAGTTCACTACCATGGCTTACTTCCCTTCTCGAACGGCAGCCGGCTGAACCAGCCCTGCTCCCATCCGGCGGCCAGAAGATCGCGCAGCATCAGCCGCGCGCGCAGCAGCCGCGTCTTCACCGAAGCCGCCGAGATTCCCAGCGCCTCTGCTGTTTCCTGAATGTTCAACTGCTCCATATCGCGCAGAACGAAAACCTCACGATATTTGCGATCGAGCGACGCCAGAGCCTTCGCCAGACGCTGCCGGACTTCCTTCCGTTCGAGGGCTTCAGAGGGAACTTCGCGCCAGTCGGCAAACTCGCGAGGCGTGTATTCGCTGTCTTGGTCTCTGCGATCGTCGATGCCTTCCATAACCACAGTCTGCTGCCTTCGCCGGCGCATCAATGCTTCATTCACCGCAATCTGTATCAGCCACGTGCTGAATCGTGCTTGGGCGCGAAATTTGCCGATGTTGGCAAACGCTTTCAGCATCGCCTCCTGTGCGGTATCCTCGGCATCGTTCTCGTTCCGCAGGATGGCAAACGCGGCGGCGTAAAGCCTCCGCTCATACGGCCGGACGAGTTCGTAGAAGGAATCGCGCCGGCCGCACTGCACGTTCGCGATCACTTCCTGTTCGCGATCGCTGGAGGCCTGCCTCGGTCTGTTCAATGCGATTTGCGGCTCTGACATTCCGGTCGCCGCCCTCGCGGACCATCAGTTCCCAATTCTTGATTGTTCATTTTTGATTGCTGATTGAAAACCATTGGCGAAAGATCCGTCTAGTTTTTTTCCATCCACAAGCAGCAATCAAAATTCCGCAAGTCTATGCCTCGTACTCCGGATCTTCCTTCCATCCCGTGAGCATCGAAACAAAATTCTTCCAGCCGTGCAGGGTGACCATCACCAGATGTCCGAGCACAAAAAACAAAATCGCCCACATCACGGCAAAGTGCCACATACGCGCATAGTGGAACCCTCCCATCATCCACGCGAGCCAGGAGAATTGCACCGGCTTCCACACCGCGAAGCCGGTGACAACCGAAAGCGCTCCGAGAATGATCGCGGCGGTATAGGCTTGTTTTTGCAGCGGATTGTAGACCTCGCGCAGCGGCGGCTTCGTGCCGAGAAAGAAGTAATGCTTCACCATCGGCCAAACTCCGGGAACATCGCGATGCGTGAACAAAACCTGCCGGTAATTTCCGCTGAAGATTTGATAGCCGATATAGAGCAGCCCGGTGCCGAGGTAGATCCACATGAAGGTGAGGTGCCACTGCAGCGCGCCCCCGAGCCATCCGCCAATGGCAAACTGGCGCGGCCACTGGATCAAATCTCTTTCCGGAATCTTTGCGCCGAAGCTGGGAAATGCGCGAAATATCTGCAAACCGCTGCCCACCATCACGAACAGGGCGATCGTGTTCAGCCAGTGGCAGAGCCGCACGATGAAAGGATGCTCGTAAACGGCCCGAGCGACGACGACGACGTCCTGATCCGCTTTTTGTTTGGGTCGGATGATTTCGACGGTTGAGCTGCGCATGCTAAGGTCTCCAAAACCTAGGGCGAAGGGGGCTCCAGGCCGGTTTGCTTATTAAGTCGCTTTTTCGGCACGTCGGAAACGGTGCCAGTCGCCATTTCACAATCCGTAGAACCACGCGTAGCCCTGGTCTTCCCAATAGCCAACCTTGTCGAGCACGGGGGTGACTTTTAACTCAGTCAAATATTTTGCCTGCTTGTATCCGATCTTGGTCGGAATCTGCAAGCGCACGGGGGCACCGTGCTCGCGGGTGAGCAGCTGATCATACATCTCATAACAAAGCAGCGTCTGCGGATGACGCGCGGTGGCGACGTCGAGCGACTCGTAATAATCATCGGCGCAATGGACCGTGACAAAGCCAGCCGTTGGGTCAGCACCGATCAGGCTCAGAAAATCGGAGAGGCGCGCGCCACCGAAGCGCCCGATAACATCCCATCCTTCGACGCAGATATGTCGCGTATTTTGCCGGATGCGGGGCAGCGCTTGAATCTGTGGCAGCCTGTATTCTCCCGGCTTTTGTACCATGCCGCTGACCTTAAGTGTCCACTCGTCCAAATCGAGGCCGGGATCGTCGACGTCGTAGTCGTTGATGGGAAACTTCTCAAACGGAACTACGTCGGCATCGGTGAACGTCGGCGCTAAATGCCCTTTGCGAAACATCAGCCTCGCATCCCAGTCGCTGAAATGCAATCCTTGCTTCAACAGCTTCTTTTGCAGCGGTGGAATGGCAAATACACCTAGGGCCAGCGCCGGCATCAGTTTGAGCAGTTCGCGGCGGCTTACCCTGCGGAACTGTTGTTCATCGGTCTTGCGATTATCGTTCATTCCCAGATCTTCATCAGCCGAGCCCGATCCAGTGGACTACGCACAGGCGCTCAACCTGAACCACACAAATAAGATTCCCCAGCTCTCAGAAAGTTTCGGATAGCAGGGGCGGGCCGAGCAAGCATATTGGAATGTGGCCAGCGACAGTTCGGTACTCACGGCACTCTGCACTGCTGTTGATAAGTTCTCGGCTTGACGATTTCGAAAGACAGCTACCGGCGTCATTGCCGGGTCCGACAGTTTTTATCAGCCGGACGAGGATCTGATGCCGGCGCGATGCCGGCGCGCAGTTTCCGTCAAATTTGAATCCCTTTCCCAAAAATAACGAGCGCCTCGAATCTCTTTCGAGATCGAGGCGCCCGGGCAGCCCTCCCCCAGAACTGCTCAATTGCCAAGTTAAACGCGTCGCAGGATTTTGCAAATGGCACAGCCGTGCCATGCGCTACTTCCAAAGTGCTATGCGGTTGGCTTTGCCTCATTAACCAAAGCGATAGCTGCGTTTTTGGACGGGAATGGCGATGGGGCGGGCACTCAATGGGCGACGGGAAATATCCGTTGAGCCCGGGCGTCGAGGAGAAGCGCAATGCCCGATCCCGTAACAGGGGTCCGCGGATTTTCCGATCAGCGGTCGGCGCAAGCCCGACAACCTTCTACTCCACCAATCGCCGCGTTTCGATCATGGTTC
>JASHRB010000059.1 GCA_030037575.1 Candidatus Sulfotelmatobacter sp.
ACGAGAGGAAGTCGCCCGAAAGATAACTCGACAGTTGAACGTTCTTCAGCCGGCCGTCGACATAGATGGTGGGGCGAGACTGGCGAGCGGAGCCAAAAAATTCTGACATGTGGCTCTGCGAAGCGCCCGGCATGGTCAGGGAGTTGAAAGGCGTGGTGAGGTCGGCTCCCAAGGCGCGCGAACGCCGCACAAATTCAGCCGCTGCGAATCCTCCGGGCGTGATCGTGATTCCGCGGAAATGGATAGACACCACGGGGCTGTGCATGGGATTGTCATCGCCCGTCTCCGGGGGTGTGTCCTGCAGATTCAGTCCGGAAGGCGGGCTGGTCTCTTGCTGAACTGCAAGCGGGGTTGAAACTGCGGCCACCTGCTGCGGCGCCGCCGATTTCGTGTCAGTATTGGCGGAGACCGCAGCCGCAGGCTTCTGCGACTGCTGGATCTCGAGCAGCTTGGTCAAGCGGTCGATCTGCCGCTGTTGCGCGGCCAACGCATCTTTCAATGCCTGAACATCGGCGGCACTCACGGTTGCAGGAGCTGGAGTCGTGGTGGTCGCGGATGCGCCAGCTGGCGTGTCATGGTTCTCGTTCGAGGACAGCGGGCCGGAGGTTTGCGCCCAGGCGCTCACCGAAATTCCTGCAAGTAGCAGGGCTAAAAGGCGATGCTTCGTTCGTTTCATGGGATTTCAATGCTCTCCTTTTGAGTTTTTGAACAAATCGGTTTCGGGAAGACCGAATCTTTCACGCGGGCTCGCCACGGTTGCCCCGAATCAGCTTCCGAGTAAGCCCGTATCTATTATCTCTATTTGTATAATTGAGATTATCGGATAAAGATTTGGGGCAAATCCTTTCAAACTCCGGTTTAATTTTCAGGAACCCGGGAGGATTTCTTTCTGCACAGAACTCATCCGTATTGGCGCCGTCAGAGCTTTCTCGATTCCGCTCTGCGGGGACGGGCGCCTGCGCCGATGACTTTGGCGCGATTTCCTAATCGGCTTTTTGCCCTCCTACGACCATGGGCAGCACACTTCCCTTCTCTTTCTTTTTCAAAGGCCGCTTGCCTTTGCCGGACCGGGGGGTCCCGGAAATCAAATCTGCCAGGGTGGTGTTATCGAGAATGCGCGCTACCGCGTCGCGCACATCGAGAAACACCTGGTACAGCGAGCGGTGCGAGATATCGCGGTCAATCAGCACGCGCAATTGCTCGGCATCGGCAAACGGCGCCAGCGGACCGTCGATCAGCCGCATGATCTCGCTGAGCCGGATTTCCGAAGGCTCGCGCCGCAGCTGATACCCGCCTTTGGCGCCGCGCACGCTCTCCACCATGCGCGCATTCTTCAATTCGAGGAGAATCAGTTCCAGGAATTTTTCCGGCAGGTCCTCTTCGTATGCAATCTCGCGAATTTTGATCGCGCCCTGCCGGTGATGCCGCGCCAGCATCATCATCGCCTGCAGAGCGTACAAACCTTTCTGAGAAATTTTCATGGCCAGCGATTATGCCATAAAGTCCATTTGATTAATAGACTTTATTTCACGGGGAAGTTTGCAATTTGCATTCCATGTGGGAGGGTAAGCCAAAATCCCCAAACCTCGGTAAATAAACAAGGTTGCTTGGCTTGCGGGGTGTGCAAGAACCTGCGCATGCGCAGCACATTGCAGTTTCGGGTCAGCTGGGTCGGAGGTCGCCGCCGAGCCAGTGTTGGTCAGAATGCAGCGCGCGTCCAGCTTCTGCGCGGCACCAAATCAGGAACGCAGTGGGCTACGCGGGTCTGCGCTCCGTCAACCAAGACGCCGCCAACGCGCATCCGTCACCCAGGCGCGGAGGGTTCGACCAGGCCCGGGAGAAACGGTGGCCGGGAGTTTGCCCGTCTAGAGGGGAAATTCAAAATTCCGACGGCTGTGCATCGCCGTGCAGCCGCCAAGTGAATTTCTGCGGGTCGCGAACTCATTCGGACTTCAAAATCAGGATCTTGGCTGAACGCGCAAGACCTGCAGCGTGATGTTATCCGGGCCACCGCGTTCCCGCGCCAGCTTTACCAGCGCGGCGCAGCATTCCACCGGCGCCCGGGCGCTAGCCACGGCGATTTCTTCATCGCTTACCACGCTCCATAGCCCGTCCGTGCACAGCAGAAGGCAATCGCCCGGGAAGGTTTCCACCCGCGATTCCGCCCGGTCCACTGCAACCTCGATCCCTGCGCCCAGAGCCGCAGTGAGAATGTGGCGCTGGGGATGTTTCTCGGCCTCTTCGGGCCGCACCAGCCCGCTCTCGACCAGCCTGCCGACGTAGGAGTGATCTCGCGTCAGCCGGCTTGCGGTTCGATTGCGAATTAAATAGAGCCGGCTGTCGCCGACGTGAACAAAGTAAAGCTGCTCGCCGCGCAGAATCAGGGCGGTGCAGGTCGTTCCCATTCCCTGAAATACTGGGTAGCGCTCGGCGAATTCGCGGATTTTCGCGTGCGCGGCATTAAAAGATCCGACCAGCGCGCTTTCGACGTCGCCACGAAACTCCTGGTCGTATGTTTCGCGAACCGTTTCCACCGCCAAGCGGCTGGCTTCCGAGCCGCCTTCGTGCCCGCCCATGCCGTCGGCGATGACCGCCAGTCGCCCCTTGCGGTCGAGTTCCGCGGGATTGGCAGGTTCCCAATAGAGATAAGAGTCCTCGTTGTTGTCCCGCTGGCAACCCACGTCGGTCAGACCCGCCACTTCCACTCCGGGTGTCACGTTCATGCAATCAGGCACTTCGAGATCTCGCGCTGCCGGCGTCGTCCTCGGGCAATTCGTTTTGCCGCGGTCCACCGAGCGGGTTGCCTATGGGGAGCCATTATAGACAAGAGGACCAACCTGCGGGCTACTAGAGTTCCGCCTGACTCCGCCGATATCAAGGGAAGACGCCGCCACAGTAACTATCAACGCAGCCATTAGCCGCAGAAGTTGGGCACCTTTTAGGTCCGTGCATGTGTTGATCGTCGATGATTCGTCCGCCCATGCTCAAGCTGATTTCTTTCGCTGAACCGGCAGCTGAGCCCGCGCAACATGGCGTTGCGGGCGGTGGTGACGGAGGAGGTGGGGGGCGGTGGCGGTCATGGCGGTGGCGGCACAGGGGGCGGGGGTCACGCCGGCGGCACCACAACCGGAGGCGCGGGCAGTTATAGAGGCGCCACCAATGCCAATGCTTTGTACAAAGCCTGCAACCAGCCGCGCCAGATTGTTTCTCCTTTTCGTCCCAGTGCCAGCGATAACCAGCAGGTGATATACGAATTGGCCAACGGCACTGGAGGTTTCGTCATTCTCAACACGAACAACCTGCTCGGTGGCCTGCAGCCAATCGCTCAGGATGAGAATCCGTACTACTGGCTCGCTGACCTGCCGGCGGTTTCGGCGGAAGGCGGTTGCCACAGCCTCAAAGTGAAAGTCGAGCGCGGAGGGACCGAAGTCCGCGCCCGCAGCGGCTATTGCAACGTCAGACCGACGGATCTTCTGGCGGGCAATCCGATCGAGAAAGACCTGGAATCTCGCGCCGGCGGGGAGATGAAAGGGAATGTCACGGCTTCCATGGAAGCGCCGTTTCTTCTACACCTCACCCAACACCGGGCAAATTCATCTGGCTGTCGATATTCCTTCCTCGGCCCTGAAATTCGAGAAGGTGAAGGGCAAGCAACATGCGTCGCTCAATATTCTGGGTATCGCTTACAAGCCCGATGACACGATCGCCGCGCGCTTCAGCGACACGGTCAACCTCGATTTCGAAGATAGAAGCAGCTCGAAGAATTCCAGAAGCAGCCTTTTCATTACGAGAACCAGTTTGGCATCGCCTCCGGTAAATGCACTCTGAAAGTTGTTTTCAGTTGGGGCAACGGGAGTTTCGGCAAACTCGAGACTCCCCTGGGAATCGATCCCTAGGGCGAAAGGAGTTCAGCATCAGTTCCGATGCCCTCAGCCACTCCCTCCGCCGCACAACCGATCTGTCCACCGACCTCGACAGTTTGCTGCTGGAGGACCGCACTCCTCTGCTGGTGCAGGGTTTGCAAATCTCGCCTTCCGGCTCCAACCAGTTCAAGAACACCGACAGCGCTGCGATTTATGCGGAAATCTATGAACCGCTGATAAAACAATCAAATCCGCCCGACATCGGTTACGAGCTATTTATCGTGGATCTCAAGACCGGGCAGCAGAAGGCGCATCTTGGCAGCAAGCTGCCGAAACCGACGACCGTCAACCCGGTCATTCCCCTCGGCCTCAAGCTTCCGGAAACTTGGTCCCGGGTCGTATCGCCTCGATCTGCGCGCGCTCGATTCGGCGGGCAATTCGAGCACCACGCGATCGACCAATTTTGTTGTCGAGTGACTGCCTGGAGAGTGGCCAGAAAACAGCGCAGGCCTCCCGGCCCGGCTAAGGAAGCATCGGCCTTCTCCGACATCAGCCTGTCGGGCTGCACATTGGAGAACGAGCGGCTGCTCGACCGCGGGTAGCCTTTCGCATATAGTATGTCGAATCATGATGGCTACCCTGGCACATTGCGCCCAGCTTGGGTGTTTCGTGCCTCGCGGGTACGGACTCGCCTTCAATTTTTGCCGGCCAGGTGGTCGACGGTTGGCGGAGTTCGCC
>JASHRB010000746.1 GCA_030037575.1 Candidatus Sulfotelmatobacter sp.
CCGCGAGTCTTCTTCCTCTCCCTCCCCCCGGATCAAGCCAAATTTCTTGAGCTTATAACGCAGAGCATCGCGGCTGATATCGAGCAGTTTTGCCGCGTGCGTCTGATTGTTGTTTGATTGGCGCATCGCCAGCTCAACCATTACGTGCTCAACTTCTTCAAGCGACGTCCCGCCTTCGGGAATGTAGAGTCTGGGGAGCTTACGGCCGTCGGGTAATGTCACTCCGCCGTTACCGAAGGAAGAGCGCTCAAAGACAGTCGGGCCGCCCGATTCGCCAACCGAAAATGGCAGATAGAGCGGCCGCAAAAATAGCTCTTCTTCCAAAATCATGCCGCGCTCAATCGTATTCTTCAGCTCGCGAACATTGCCCGGCCAGTTGTGGCTGAGAAGCAATCGCCGCGTATCATCGGTTATGCCACGTATCGACTTCTTGAAAGTGCGGTTGTAGCGCTCGATGAAGAAGTCCACTAACGGCAGGATGTCTTCTTTGCGATCGCGCAACGGCGGGATGAAGATGGCAATGACCGCCAGCCGATAGTACAAATCCTGGCGAAACTCTCCTTCTCGCACGGCTTTTTCCAGATCACGATTCGAGGCGGCGATTACGCGCACATTGACTTGCAGGTCGCGAATTCCCCCGACGCGTCGAATGACTTGGTCTTCCAGGACGCGCAAGAGTTTGGCTTGCAGCAGCGGAGAGAGCTCGCCGATTTCATCGAGGAACAAAGTTCCGCCATCAGCAGCTTCGAACAGGCCTCTCTTCATCTGCTTTGCGTCAGTAAAGGCGCCTTTTTCGTGACCGAAGAGTTCGGCTTCCATCAAAGTTTCTGGGATGGCAGAGCAGTTAATCGCGACAAACGGCTTGTCCTGGCGATGGCTTTCATAGTGGATCGATTTTGCAATTAAATCCTTGCCGGTGCCGCTTTCACCTTGAATCAAGACGGTGGTCGCTTCACTGGCCGCCACTTTGCGCACAAAATTCATCAACTCAGCCATCTTCTGAGATTTGCCAACAACGTTGCTGTAGCCGGCTCCTCTCCGAACCTCTCCTCGCAGAGTCTGCACCTGCGTGCGCAGGCTAGTCGTTTCGAGCGCATTCCTGACAGTGACATGGAGCTCGTCAAAATCAAGCGGCTTGCCGACAAAATCGTAGGCCCCCAGCTTGAGCGCAGCTTTCACGTCGTCCAGTTGCGGATCGGCGGTAATCATGATGACCGGAGTAGTATCGCCACTTTTCTTGAGTTGCTCGAGAACCTCCAGGCCCGTGCGGTCAGGCATGCGCACGTCGAGCAGGATGAGATCAGGCGATTCGCGCTGCGCCAGCTTCAAGCCAGGTTCGCCTGCTTCGGCCTCGACCACCTGATAGCCCCACTCCTCGCATTTCTGCCCAAGCGACCACCGGATCAAGCGATCATCATCGACAATCAAGAGTTTTGCCGTTGGCATCGGTATTTAGATTACTACGGGAAGTAAGGAAATATGCGGCCGAAGGCGCAATCGATTCTTTTGGCGCCGCTGAGAAATGTTGAGGAATCTCGCGCATCCAATGAATTCTACGACGCCGCTGGTTTGGATATTGGACGGGAAAGTGGCAGCGATACCACGAACTTACTGCCTTTTCCCGCCGCACTCATCACGTCGATGTGCCCCTGATGCTCTTCCACGATGCGGCGGGCGAAAGAAAGTCCGAGGCCGGTACCGGCCCCCTTGGTAGTGTAGAAGGGGCGAAAAATATTCGGCAGATGTTCGGGCAAGATGCCACGGCCCGTATCAGAGACCGCTATCGCCGCGCCCACTGCGCAGGCTTCGGTCTCCACCGTAATTCTCCCTCGACCCTCAATGGCCTGGATGGCATTGAGGAGGAGATTCATAAGGACCTGGCGGATCTGGTTGCTATCGTGCTCGATTTCCGGGAGAGCGAAGTCTTTCTTCAAAACGATCTCGATTGGCCTCGACAACGCCTGCTGGCGGGCCCGAATGACGGCGTCTTCGACGGTGGTGTTGAGGTCGCTGCGGCGCATATCGGGGGGATGAGGACGGACCGTCTGCAATAAATCGGTCAGAATACGGTTAATCTGCCCAATTTCCATACGTACCTCGTTTACGACGGTTCGGGCTGGGCTGCTGGCAGGTAAATCGCGCGCGATGACTTCCATCACTCCTGCGATTCCGGCGAGAGGATTGCGGATTTCGTGCGCCAGGCCGGCGGCGAGTTCGCCTAGCGTCGCGAAGTACTCCGCGCGAGAGATCTGCGTCTGGTGCATGTGTTCAATCTCATAACGGCTTTCACGTAGCTGCGCCACCATCTGGTTGAAATTTCGTCCCAGATTTCCAATCTCGTCGTTACGTTTCGCGAAGCTGACGCTAACCTCCAGGTCTCCTTCGCCCAGGCGTGCGATCTTTTCTTGCAGTTCAACCATGGGACGCTGGACAAACCAAGCCAATACGAAAATCAGGGTTGCGCATACAGCGATCGCTCCTCCCCCGGCAAGAACCAAAACTGCATGGCGTTGCGGGTCGCGCAAGGAGACGGTGGCCAGAACAAACAACATCAATCCCGCCAGCAGCACCAGCGCCACCGGCGCGATGGCCTTGAGTTGCCAGTTCACTTGAACCGAGCCCAACCTGCAATCCACAGGCACAAGCTTGGTCGGCAGCGGCGCCCTCTCTGGTGCCGATTTCGCTGCGTGTTGTACAGCCTCATGCATAAGAATGCATTCCGGGCAGCAGATACGTCACTCCAAAGAATGTGAACATCACCACCGCGAAACCAAGGATCGCGAAATAGGCTGCACGGCGTCCTCGCCAACCGCGAGTGATGCGCATGTGCAAATAGCCGGCGTATACCAGCCAGGTAATCGCCGCCCAGGTTTCTTTTGGATCCCAGCTCCAATACGAACCCCAGGTGCGATTCGCCCAATATGCGCCGGCCGCAATCATCAGAGTGAGCAGCGGGAAGGCAATGGCAATGGTCTTATAGGTAATTCTGTCGAGGTCGTCTGCGCTGGGCAACATGTGCTCAAGATCGCTCCGCCTCCACAAGAGAAGCAGATAGAGCAGCGACACGAAAATTCCACCGACGAGGCCGGAGAGAATGAACGGACTGGCCGCGAGACTGGTGGCGAACTGACCATCCGCATCCAGCGAGTAATAATGTCCATCGCGCGTGCGCAATACGAAAAAGATCAGTGCCAGAGCTTGCAGAAGAATGCTCACGAAGACCATGCGATGGGCCAGAAGGAGGTACCCGTCATTGTGAGTTTTCCGCCATAGGCAGTAGAGAACCAGCGGCGCGGCCACCGCCGCCAGCACCACGCACATCAACCACCCAAGGTCAGGAATCACCACGAAAAGACGCATGCCCTTGGATATGAAAACTTCCGACCTTTCCTCCGCGCTCCAGGCAACCACGCTAAGCCCGCCCCATTTTTCAAATCGGGTAAGTAGGGATGCGTAGATCGCAGCAGTGAACAGGCTTGTTGCTGCCAGAAACGTTTCCGTTTTCATTTTGTCCTGGATGAGAAACATCATGGCGAGAGCGAAGCTGAGCGCACATGCCGCGTAAGCCAGCATGGCCAGCGTGACATGCACATGCAGCCACGTTGACTGCAACGCCGGCACCAGGGGGCGCACGTCGGTGCGCAACAATTGCATCAACACGACGCCCACAATCGCCACCGGCATTGTGACTGTGCCAATGACCTTCACGCGATATTTTTTCTCGGCGATCAGCGTAAGCACGGCGAGCGTCCATACGAAACTGAGGAGCATCTCGTAGATGCTGGCAAACGGAGGATGTCCCGCCTCGTACCAGCGGTGCGCCACAGCGCCGGTGTTGGCCAACAAGCCGGCCCAGGTGGCCAGCGAGGCAAATCGAATGTGGGCGGGAGTGCCTGTAATTCCGAACCCCAGATAAAAGCTAGCTGCACCGCCATAGAAAATCAGCGCAGCGTACAACAGATTGGCCTCGCTGAGCAGATCGCCGCTCTTGACCACGTTCAGAAATGCCATGAAGAACAGGAACGCAATTCCCAACCCCACCATAACCACCAGGATCGTCCCTTTGGCTGCCGGCCGCTGTTCGACTCGTGCCTGTGTTGCCATAATTTTCCTCCGTTGCGGAATTTAGTTGGCGCTTAAGAGCGCCGCGGGAACCTCAACGCCGCTCTCCAATGTCTTGATTTCACATTCGATTGCTTTCGCCACATCGTCAAAACATTGCTCAAACGCATCCTTGTTC
The DNA here is from genome assembly GCA_030037575.1 of Candidatus Sulfotelmatobacter sp. GTDB lineage: Bacteria > Acidobacteriota > Terriglobia > Terriglobales > Acidobacteriaceae > Sulfotelmatobacter. The sequence goes on from JASHRB010000746.1 coordinate 4,241, forward strand.
TTATTGGCGGCGCCGCCGATCCAAAGTTGCAGTTGGCCACGAGCATCGCGCACGGGCACGACCCAGATACGGCTGTGGACCAGGTAGAAAACCACCGCCAGACCGAAGCCCATCAGGACCACTCCTGCCCAAACTGCCCATTGCCCGGGCTCATGCGAAACTTCAAGTCCCGTGAAGTACGCCATCTGAATGTTCTTGCCTTCGAATGTGTAGGGGGAATATGCGTTTTGCTCCAGGCCGGGAATTGGTGGCAGCCAAACGTTGATCGCCTGGCTCGATTTCTTGGATTCCACCACCAGATGGGCCGCAGGATTTACCAGTTCGTTCGAGCGAGCGTAGACTCGGCCATCCTCCACCACGTAATCGGGGATGAAATCGGCGAGACGAACCGTGGTATCGGAATCCAGGGAAGCGATTTCACCCGGCCCAATGGCGACGTCTCGGATGTGGCTGCCATTGCGCGCGACGGCCGTAAGCACCAGCCGGTCAAGTTTTCCAGTTAGGCCATAGCTGGCCTGATAAAAACGTACGCCGCGATAAACCAGGGGATCGTTGACGACGATTTGCTTGTGCAAAAGCTCTTGCCCATCCTGCAAAACGGCGAGGTTGGACCACCAGCGCTTCGGCGTTCCGTCGGAGTAGTTTTCCTGGCCGGCGCTGTCGCAGCGAATCGCAAAGGCGAGTTGATGTTTCCCGCCGTTTGGTAACTGTACCTGACTTGCCTGCTCTCCACGGTTGAGACTGAGGAATGCGCGCCAGCCGAACTCCGCGTCAATGATTCCGCCGAGAAAAATCAGCAGTAAACTCGCGTGTACAACGTACACGGCCATTTCAGAAATACGATTACGCTCGGCAAACAGGCTGAAACTGTTTTCGCGAACGATGCGTTCCGTGCGGAAGCCCGTTTTGTGCAAGACGCGTTCAGCGACGCGCAAGGCCGCTTCTTTGTCTTTGATCCGCATCAATTTATGCGTGGGGAGGGCTTTGCGGAACGCCTCCTCGGGGCTTTTGTAAGGCCGGGCAAAAAATCTCCATGCATTCGGAAAGCGCTGAACCGATGCCGTAACAACGCTTAGGCTGACCAGGCTCAGCAACAGAACGAACCACCAGGCGTGGAAAACATCCGTCAGTCCCACGGCGTCGAGAAGACGGAGCATTTGCGGCGAGTAAGCGCGCTGAATTTCATCTGCGTCTGTCGTCGGACGCTGCAGGATCACAGTTCCGGCCGCCGATAAGATGACGGTGAGAATGAGAAGAATGACTCCCGTTTTGATTCCGCCAAGCGTTTGCCAGATTTTCCTAGGTAGGGAGGCGGCCATGTCTTTCCCCTCTGAAGCAGGGAAAAGCAACTGGCGCGCCACCGCGCAAGGAATGTCTAAGTTATTGAAATAACGTTAGATGATTCATAATCGCTTCGGCCTGAGCGCCTCAACCGTGAGCCATATCACACAGCGGATTGGAGTTGTGCAGGAATTTCGCGCAGGTTCGCGCGGCTTAATCGTGACATTCGTTCCATGAAACATGGTGCAACCATGATTGCTTGCGTCATTTAGACCATTTCGCTGTGGGATAAGCCCCCCCATTGATGAATCCTGCTACCGCAGGCGCCGGTCTCCTTAAGCCGGTGTACCGCTCAACTCGCGATGTTGCAATCCTTTGCCAAGACTGCTAAGAAATTCACCGCTGCCCGGAATTCGGTGAGGTGCGTGCAAATGCGACTCCTGCAGGAGTGGCTCGTGGCGCTGCATTCATACAATTCGATCCCAAGGCTTGGCCGCGTGCTCCGTGCGCTGGAGGGTTTCATCTTCGTTTTCCTGATTTGCATCTGCGAGGTTTTTGCCGTCGAGCATCCGGTCCCATTGGATCCGAAAGCCGACCCTTCCACCTGCCTCTCATGCCACGAGGATAAAACCCAAGGAAAATCGGTTCATTCGGCGATGGCCATGGGTTGTATGAGCTGCCATGAGGTTCGAGTGAACCGAAATGTCACTCACGTAAAGCTGATCACTACCACGCCCCGCGCCCTTTGCATCACCTGCCACGCCGATAAAAATGCTGCCGATCTAAAAGGTACGGTGCATCCTCCGGCCGTGCGCGATTGCCTGAAGTGCCACGATCCACATCGTTCAGACAACAAGTTTCAGTTGGTCAAGGCGACCTCCGGGGATCAAAAACACAATCTCTGCCTCACTTGCCACAATACCGGACTGAACACGCCCGACCAAGGCAGCCGTCACGCCGCACTCGACATGGGCTGCGAAACCTGCCACACCACCCACAAGACCGGCGAAGTCGGCAAGGCCGAATTTGACTTTCACCTGACCAAATCATCGCCGGCGCTGTGCCTGGATTGTCACGACGCTAACAGTGCCGACCTGCAGAAAGCGCACTCGAACCAGCCCTTTGAAAAAGCCGATTGCCTTTCCTGCCACGATCCGCATCAGTCGGCCGCTCCTAAGCTGATGGCAAAGTTTATGCACCCACCCTTCGCCGACCAGCAATGCGACGTTTGTCACGCTCCCGCAAAGGACGGAAAAGTTGTGCTCACCCAGGCAGATGTCAAATCACTGTGCGTGTCCTGCCACTCCGAGAAAGCCGAACAGATCGACAAAGCCAAAGTTCCGCATCCCGGAGCGGCCGGCGATTGCACCGATTGCCACAGCCCTCACGCCAGCGGGCAGCCGGGACTTCCCAAGACAAATGGCGTCGATATTTGCCTCGGCTGCCATAGTGACATCGCTGATCAGGGCAGGAAGCACGTACTGCATCAGCCCGCGTTTATGCAGGGATGCGGCACCTGTCACCAACCTCACGGGAGCGACAACGATCACCTGCTGCGCGTCGCTGCGCCCAACAAACTCTGCCTGGAGTGCCACGGCCCGGATGCGCATCCGCAGAAACTAGGGAGCGAGCATTTGGTGACCATTTTCGATGGCAAGGTGAAGCTGCCGGAGAACTACTTCGCCAAAGTTCCGGTTCTCCCGCTGGAGTACGGCTTGGGACATCCGGTGGAGCGGCATCCGGTCTCCGACCTGGTCGATCCCAAGGATCGCACTCACGTTCTGATCCCATTGAACTGCCTTACTTGCCATCAGCCGCATTCTTCCGCGCAGGCCGACCTGCTGGTCAAAGACCAGACCAATAACATGGAGTTTTGCCAAAGCTGTCACAAGGGCTTGATCGGTCCGCAGCCGCAACTTCCTCCCCCGGGGCAAGCTAATCCGACGCCACAAACTACTCCCCTACCAGAAATTCCGAAAGGAGCGCGCTAGCTATGCCGGAGATTCTCCAGAGTTTCGTGCGCAGGAGCTTACTTGCAGCCACCGTGCTGGCATGCCTCGCGACAACGTCGGTGTTCGCCGATCAGAAAAAGAACACACCGTCAGCAAAGCCGCCGCAACCGCCGAAGATCGATACCTCCAATATCGTTTGGCCGCAACCTCCGGCCATCGCGCGGGTCCGGTACCTCGATTATTTCTCTGCGGAGAAGAAGCAGCCCGAGAAGCAGCGGGAAGTCAAGAGGAAATCGTGGATGGATCGCATGGCGGGAGTCGATCCCAGCGAAGCCGCCAAGCGAGCCGGCATCAAGCCCCGTTTCGCGCTCGGAACTCCTTACGGATTGGCGGTCGATTCCAAAGGCATGTTGTACGTGGCTGACACCAAGGTCGGCGCCGTCTTCATCTTCGACCCCGAGAGCAAAGACACCGGGTTCATCAAGCACGGCGTGGATGCCAAATTCGGCCGCATTTTCGGCCTGGCGATCGACGATGCCGACCGGCTTTTTGTCTCCGACGGCCAATACAATCACGTGCTGGTATTTAATAAAGATCACAAACTGGAAGGCCAGTTTGGCGAAGGGGCGATGAACGATCCTGCCGGGATGGCCATCGACGAAGAGAACCGGTTTCTTTATGTGGCGAATACCGGGACGGATCAGATTCTGGTTTACGATGCCGACACATTCAAGCTCTTGCGCAAGATCGGGACGGCGGGTAAGAACCACACGCTCACCACTCCCGGTGACTTTTCCAAGCCGACTAATGTTGCCGTGGATGAGGACGGCAACCTCTATGTCACCGACACTCTGAACGATCGGGTTGAGGAGTTCGACGCCGACGCACAGTTTATCCGCACGTTTGGCAAGAACGGCGACGGTCCCGGCGACTTCACCCGTCCCAAAGGCATTGCCGTCGATTGCGACGGCCATGTGTGGGTCGCGGACGCCGACATGAACCGGGTTCAGGTATTCACTCCGGAGGGAGATTTACGGTTGATCTTCGGCGGATTCGGCTGGCTGCCAGGAGAATTCGAGGCGCTGGCCGGTCTGACTATCGACAAGAAGAATCGTGTCTTCACCAGCGAGCAGTATTTTGGGCGAGTGCAGATGTTCCGCTACATCACCAATGCCGAGGCGCAAGCCGAGTACGACCGGCGTGCGGCCGAGGTGGCAAAAAAATCGGCGCTGCAGCCGGCGAAGGTTCCCGCAAAGAACGACGCTCAGCCGGCCGACAAAGCAACGCCGCCCGCACCCGCACCCACCGCTCCTACCCCGGCAGCTCCGCGGAACCCCGGCGCCCCTACTACCGGGAAGCCATCCTAGGTCCCTTTGGTTCGTCGCTTGACTAGGCGGGTACTTCGACTCCACGGGCAGAGCCTTCGTCCCTGCCTGCTGCTCAGCACGACAACGCCCGCTGCTCAACATGACAGTGGCGCGAATTCATCCCCCCAACCCCCTTTTTAAGCTCTTGGGTTATTTCACCATTTCAATGTGGCAGATGACCCATTCAGGGCCCTGGAGCGCCCCCCCGCCTGAGTTTCGCCACACCTTGGTCACATTACAAAACTCTCGCGGTAGCAATCGTTTATAGGCGGACGGGAACACATGCGTGGCTCCCAACCGGAAGGTGACGGCCGTGCAATTGTCTGATGCGGAGTTGGAGCACCCAGGCAAAATCAAGGCCTTTATTTTGAGGAGGTTT
>JASHRB010000747.1 GCA_030037575.1 Candidatus Sulfotelmatobacter sp.
TGGCAGACCGCTTCTTCCGCTGCATGCGCCGCGATGAATGCGACCATATGGTTGAGTTGGTGAAAGAGTTGGGAAGTCCGGCTTTGGTGCAATTGCGGGAAATCCTGCGCACCGGCCAATCGCGCCAGGCCTCGGCGGTGGTCGGATTGCTAAGCCGCCTGGATGTCGGGACCCTGCTGGAACTTTTGCCCGCGCGATTGCCGGAGTGGAACCGTTTCTACCATGACATCGTGGTCCGGCAGATTGCTTATGGAGCCGCCCCTGATCGCGGACGAACGCTGCTTGAACTAGCGGAGGTGCTGGATATCGTGGTGCTGCCCGAGACCCTCGATGAAATTGGCATGAGCGGCGACCTCACGGCCGCCCCGCCGCTGGTGGCGATGGCGAAGCCCGGCGAAGCCGCGTCACGCTCTCCGTTTGTGCAGTTGAAGGCGATCGAGTCGCTGGGTCGGTTGCGCGACATGGAATCGTTATCTTTGTTGCGTGAGATCGTGGAAGCAAAGAAAACCTTTGGCTGGATTCATCACCGTGAGCTGCGCGTGGCAGCGGCGCAGTCCCTGTCGAAAACCGATCCGCGGTATAGCGCCCAGATCCTTTCCGACAGCGGCCTAGAGCCGGCAGAACTGGCGATCGCGCCTCTCGATACTGCGCCTGCCTGTCCCTGGGTGCGACAGCGGCGGTACGAGCGCATGGTGCTGGCCCGCACCGTTCCGGCAACCATCGGGAGTTCGTGGGGAAAGTCGAAAATTCTGATTCGGGAGCTGAGCCTCGGCGGCGGCATGGGAACAAAGGAAGACAATCTCCGTATCGGAAGCGAAGCCGACTTGGAAATCTCGCTGGGTATGAGAAGCAAAATCAAAGCCCACGTGCTCTTGCGCCGCGCGCGGGTGAACGAGGTTGGATTTGAAATCGTCAACACCGATCTCGAAAGCCGCTACCGTTTGCGCCGACTGCTGGTGGAGGCTCTGAATCGCTCTCCCCAAAGAAAAGATGAAGACTGGACCGGGCTGCGAAAAGCCTAGTGGCGACCGCACAGTGCCGGAGACCCAAACAAAGAAAGCCTCTGCGAAGCAGGGGCTTTTTAGCCATCGCGCGGCTATTTCACCTTGACAAAAATGATGACCAGCGTGTAGAGCGCCAGCGACTCGATCAGCGCCAGACCGAGAATCAAAGCCAACTGAATGCCGGCGCGGGCGGAGGGATTACGAGCCAGGCTTTCAGCCGCCGAAGCTGTCGCCTTGCCCTGCGCCAATGCGCAGATGCCCGAGGCGAAAGCCATGGAGAAACCGGCTGCGATGGCAACCCAGTTGGTTCCGGTTTCGGTTCCGCCTTGCGCCAATGCCGGCGCGGCGAACGACAGGATGGAAAGCGCCAGGAACAGCTTGCTCAGTCTAGCGAATGTGATTCGGCTCATTGTGTTTCTCCTTTTATGAAATGCCGCCAGTGGGTGGTTGACGCCATACCGTGCAGACGCCCTCACGCTTGCGGCTTGAAGCCAGTTCTCAGTTGCCCGGTCTCGGTTGTCAGTCCCTATTCCTGTCCTGCGTTCCGAGTTGCGGCCATCTTCTCTCACTCGGAACCGAGAATGGACGACTGACAGCCGACCCCTTCTTCTAATGCTCTTGCGAAACCGCGCCTTGCAAATAAACCGTAGTCAGCAGGACGAAAATGTATGCCTGCAGCAAGGAAACAAAAATGTGCAACCCCAAAAACGGAATCGGGAACGCCACCGGCAACAGTGAAACGAAAACCAGAGTGACCATATCGCCCGCATACATGTTTGCGAACAGGCGGATGGTCAGCGAAAGCACGCGCGCCAGATGGCTGATAATCTCGATGGGAACCATCAGCGGCGCCATCATCGGCATGGGCCCGGCAAATTGCTTCACATAACCGACGCCGGCTTGTTTGAAGCCTTGTGCCTGGTAGTAGAAAAATGCGGCCAGGGCGCATCCCAAGGGAACGACCGGCACCGCCGTCGGCGATTCGAAGGTGGGGATAATGCCGAGCACATTGCAGAACAGAATGAAAAGTCCCAAGGTGGTGAGAAATGCGGTGTAAGGCTCGCTGTGGTGACCGATGATTTCGTTGCTCTGGTCCTGAATGAATCCCTCCAAGGCCTCGAAACTATGCTGCAGCCCTCCGGGGCTATCCACAGAGAGCCGGGAACGAACCAGAAGGAATAACAGGAGAAGCCCGCCAAAGATCAGAATCTCCATAGCCAGCGAATTCGAAATGGGAGCGGCTGCGTATCTTGGCTCGACGCCCAGCATGCGTAGCAGTGACGTCACCGGACCTGCGAACAGGTGGTTTAGGATCTGCGTGAACCAGAGTTGCTCGGGCATAAAACAGCTTGCCGCAGCCGGCGGCTAACGAACGTTTTCGCTCTCCGCGTCACAGTCCATGCACCAAGGCTGCGTAGACCTCATAGAGGGCTTCGCACACGATGGCTGCGACGGGCAAAAATAAGCCCGCAAGAAGCCCTTTCAGGCTCGCGGGTGCAAAAGTCAATATAGCATAGGCCGCGATGGCCATCAAAACATAGCGCAGCAGAAAGCGGAAGACGATTCCCTGCCCGGAGCCGGCTCCGCCTGCTCCGATGGCTCGATCAACCAAGGCCGCGATCACGCGCTCCAGCCAGCAGAAATTGATGTAGGCAATCGCGCAGCCGCAGACGAAGCCGATTGCAGCCTGAAGGCCGAACTTCCACCACCCGGCGGAAACCAGGAGCGGAATCAGCACCCGCATGAAGCGGCCGATGCGCCCGAGAGCGCCCGCGTAGAAGTGCTCAGCGCCCGCCGGTGCGGGATTGTCTTTGCCGTCCACAGGTGAGCCATCAATATGGGAAACGTTGTTTTGCTGAAACATAGTAAGCGATGGCGGTCTGAACAGAGTAGGATGTCGCCCTGCCGGGGTGGTTCACCGCGAGTCGCGCAGGACCGCACGAATCAATTCGACAAAGCCGGCAACGATGCCCAGGCAGATTCCGATCAGGTAAAGCCAGGTTGTGTGCAGCCAGCGATCAAAGGCGGATCCCAGTAACCATCCTACGACCACGCCGGCGGGCAATACCAAGGCCAGCTGGCTGTAGCGGGCGGCCAGGACCCAGAAATTTTCCTTTCGCTCCGCTTGCTGGCGGTCAGAATCACGGTTGCGAGGAACCATGGAGGACGAGGCGCTTTCTGCACCTAAGAACAGTTTAACGAACCCACTGCGCTACCGCGGGATTGCTGGCGATGCCGAGCGACCAATTCACGCTGTCGATGAATCGCTCGGGCATGACTCCGATCAAAACTGTGGCAAAGGCGGTTACGGCAAGGGCAGCCCGCATGCTCCAACTCACCGGCAGCCTGCCTTCTTCGGGCTGGCCCATGAACACGGCATTGGCCATCTTCAAATAGTAGTAAAGTCCAAACACGGAATACAGCACGCCCAGCGACGCCAGCGCGTAGTGGCCGGTCTCGACCAGGCTGAGGAAAATAAAATATTTTCCCCAAAAGCCCGCCAGCGGCGGAATCCCAGCCAGTGAAAGCAAAAAGATCAGCATCAGCACGGCTTCAACCGGAGCGCGCGAATAGAGGCCGTTGAGATCGTCGAGCTCGTCGCCGATTACGTTGCGATGCCGCAGCGAGGTAATCACGCCGAACGCGCCGAGATTCATGAAGGTATACACCAGAAGATAAATCAGGATGCCCTTCAAGCCGTCGGCGTTCTGTTCAATCGCGGTTCCCGCAATCAAGCCCAACAGCATGTAGCCAACGTGCGCGATCGAAGAGTAGGCCAGCAGGCGCTTGGTGTTGCTTTGCGTGAGGGCAGCAAAGTTCGCTCCAGTCATGGTCGCGATGGAAACGAAGACCAGCACTGGAACCCAGATCGCTCGCAGGGGATAGAGTCCCCAGAGCAGAATGCGCAGAAGCATCGCCCATCCGGCCGCTTTCACTGCGACGGACATGAAGCCAGTAATGCAGGTGGGTGCGCCTTCATAGGCGTCCGGCGCCCATTGATGAAAGGGAACCGCGGCAACTTTGAACAGCAGCCCGGTGATTGTAGTCAGCAGTGCGACAATGGCAACCGGATTGCGAGGATCTCGCGCGAGAACCCGCGCGACTTCGCCATTGATGACGCTGAGATTTGTGCTGCCGGTCAGCCCGTACAACAGCGACAATCCGTACGCAAAAATCCCGGAAGAGAACGCACCCAGCAGAAGATATTTCAGCGCCGCTTCGTTCGAGCGGCGTTCGCGGCGCAGAAAACCGACGAGCACATAGGTCGAAATCGCCATCAATTCCAGGCCGATAAAAATCAGCACGATGTCGTATCCCGCGGCCATGCACATCATACCAACCACCGAAAGCAACATCAGGGAGTAATATTCGCCGCGGTTTTCGTGCTCGGTGGTCATGTAGCGCATCGACATGAGAATCGAGATCGCGGTGCCCGCGAGAAATAAATAAAAGAAATAGAGCGCAAAACGGTCGACCACCATGGCGCCCATCATGGCCCGGCTTCCCATGCTGACGGAGGGAGTGTTGTGCATCCAGAGTTGGATCTTTACCACGCCCGCGGTCGCGAATCCCACGCCAATCAGCGCGGTCACCGCGTTGGCCCATTTGGCTTCGGGCGGGATCATTAGGTCGATGAGCAGGATCCCGAGCGCAAACAGCGTGAGCAGGGTCATGGGCAAGACCAGCACGTAATCATTCCAATTGAATGCGAGCGCGCCCACTAGTTCGCTCCCTTATTTGCGCCAGAAGCCGACCGGCCAATCGCCGGCAAATCCGCCTCGGCGGCCATGTTTCGCTGAGGCAATTTAACCGCAGCGCCGACTGCCGCCCGGGCCTGCGGATAATCGGGACGAACCGTAGCCACGATCTGATTCACTGGTTGCTCGAGAATCTGGAAGAACGGTTTGGGGTAAAGGCCGATCCAGAAGGCCATGAGGAGAAGCGGAGCAAAGGTCAGGACCTCGCGGGGAGTGAGATCGTGCAGCTTCTCATTTTTCGGATTGGTGACTTGACCGAAAAAGACACGCTGATAGAGCCAGAGCAAATAGGCGGCCGCGAGGATAACCCCGGGCACGGCCCAGGCGCCCCAGCGCCAGTTCTCCATGAACGTGCCTTGCAGAATGGTGAATTCGCCGACGAAGCCGTTGAGCAGCGGCAATCCCATCGAAGACAGGAACATAATCATGGTGATCGTCGCATAGACCGGCATCACGTTGGAAATGCCGCCATACTCGGCGATTTCGCGGGTGTGGCGGCGTTCGTAGAGGATGCCCACGATCAAAAACAGCGCGCCGGTCGAGATGCCGTGATTGATCTGTTGCAAAACCGATCCGCTCAAGCCCGCCGGGTTCAGAGCAAAGATTCCCAATGTGCAGAAGCCGAGATGGCTCACCGATGAGTACGCCACCAGCTTCTTCATATCCTTCTGCATCAGCGAAACCAGCGCGCCATAGATGATGGCGATGATGGAGAGAGCAATCATCCAACCCCGAACCTGGGTGTGGGTGAGAACGTCAGGGAAAAAAGGCAGGGAGAAACGAATGAAGCCGTAGGTTCCCATCTTGAGGAGAACGCCGGCAAGGATGACCGAGCCCGCCGTCGGCGCTTCGACGTGAGCGTCGGGCAGCCAGGTGTGGAAGGGGAACATGGGGACTTTGATGGCAAAGGCGAAGAAAAACGCGAAGAACAAAAAGATAGCGATGGTGGGTCCGTAGGCCGGATCGGAATAAATTTTCGGAGCGGTTTCGTAGAGAGCAGTCAGTCCGAATGTGTACATTCCGGTGAGCGTGTGGTGATGGAAATAGAGAAAGAGGATTCCCAACAGCATCAACACGGAACCGGCGAGTGTGTAAAGAAAGAACTTGATCGCGGCGTAGAGTTTGCGC
>JASHRB010000060.1 GCA_030037575.1 Candidatus Sulfotelmatobacter sp.
TAGCTAGGCGGTGTGCCTGCCGCGCGCCCGAAACTGGTTATAAGTGGCAGTTCAGCTCCAGGTGGAGGGTCGTGGGCGGCTGCCCAACTAGAAGTAGGAGACATTCTTGTCTATCTCTGTGAAGCGCAGGGTATAAGTGCTACAGAAGTGAAAAAGCCAGGCTTCGTTGTCTACGATAGCGCGCCCATGGACGAGTTTCACGACCGCATCCGTCGCTGCCTTTCCTTTCTTGGGGCACGTACTTGGCTTACTTGGGTGTCGCGCTTCGATGAAGAATGGCATCTAACCGACTTCGAAGTTGTTTCACCCTACATCTCGCCGCATATCAATGAGCAAGGCGGTAGCTTCCCTTTGCAGCACCCGGCGCATTTCCCCCAAGGCCCTTACGGGTTCGCTGAGGTTCTTGAATGCAGCGCGGCTTACAACTAAAGTCGAAACTCCCGTTCTGTACTGGCAGAGCCGCTGCGTTGCCAACTTCGAACTGCGCTTCTACTCCCTCGGCAGCAGCATTCCGGCGAGCAAGCTCGACAAAGGTCCTGCTGATATCGAGAGCATGCACTCGAAGGCCCCGTTTGGCCAGTTCAATCGCGAGAAATCCAGGCCCGGCGTCTTGTCGGGCGGATGTCCGGACAGGACTTACAGGCGCTCGTCCGTTTCTTCGTGAGACGCTGGAAGCTGCCCGAACAGGCCGGGTGGGCGAGGCGGATTCGAAGCCTCCACGTCAGCCGGTGATCGCTTTTCGGATGTGGTCAGCTAGCGTCGCCCTTCAGGCTCGCCGCTTCTTCTGGGCCGCGAATGCGACTTTTCAGAAATGTACGACAGCGAGATGAGAGAGCCGCTCCAATTGGTGAAACAGGCGGCCGCCGCGCCACGCTATGATACGCAGAGTCGTATGCTCCTCGCATGGAGTCTCCACCACAATGCTCGGTATTCGCACAGCGTCTGTTGAAGAAGTTCCCTCGCTGCTTGGAATGATTCTGGAATTTGCCACGTTCGAGAAGCTGCGCGAGGAAGTGAAGATCACGGAAGCCATCCTAGCGCGGGACGGATTCGGGGCTCCACCGCGGTTTCGCACTTTGATTGCCGAGTGGAATCGCCAGCCCGCAGGCTATGCCATCTGCTTTCCAGTCTACAGCACTTTTCTGGGCCCAGCGCCATTTCTAGAAGATGTTTATGTGCGCCCGCAATTCGCGATAAAGGGATCGGCAAGGCGCTGGCGGAGAAGTTGCGGCGATGGCGCTGCGAGAGGGATGCGGCGCGCTGCGCTGGGAAGTGCTTGCATGGAATCAGTCGGCTATTGATTTCTATAAACGGCTCGGGGCGATTTTTCTCGATGATTGGAGGGCGGTATGCATCGAGGGGCAGGCACTACGAAGACTGGCGCAGCAAAGCAAGGCCTGATGGGGGCGAGAAGCGTAATTCTGGCCACCGCAAGAATATAGTGACCGTATGGGTATCCGCAAAATCATCCACGTGGACATGGATGCGTTCTACGCCTCGGTGGAGCAGCGAGACGATCCCCAATTACGGGGCAAGCCTGTGATCGTCGCGTGGAAGGGCAATCGCTCGGTTGTCTGCGCCGCCTCGTACGAGGCCAGGGCTTTCGGCGTGCGTTCGGCCATGCCGGCCGTGCGAGCGGAACGCCTATGTCCCGCAGCCGTCTTCGTCGCTCCGGACTTCACCCGCTACCGGGCCATATCAAGGAGTGTGCGAGACATCTTCAAGCGTCATACCGACCTGATCGAGCCACTTTCACTCGATGAAGCGTATCTGGATGTGACCGAGAACAAGACCGGTTTGCCGACTGCAACATTGGTCGCGCGCACCATCCGTGAACAGATCCGCCAGGAATTAAGCCTTGCGGCCTCTGCCGGAGTGGCGCCTAACAAGTTCTTGGCCAAGCTGGCGTCAGATTGGCGGAAGCCCGATGGACTTTTTGTGATCCAACCGGAAGAGGTAAACAGTTTTCTGCTGCCGGTTGCGGTCGGACGACTGCCTGGAGTCGGGCAAGTCAACCAGGAGAAATTAGCAAAACTTGGAATCAAAACTGTCGGCGAACTACGAAGTCTGGAGCGAGCCAAGCTTGAAGAGCAATTTGGCCGCTATGGTGTGCGCCTACACGAACTCGCTCGCGGCATCGATGAAAGTCCGGTGGTTCCCGACCGACCCACAAAATCCATGTCGGTCGAGGATACGTTCCCGGAGGATCTACTCCTGGCAGAAACCGAACCAATGATCCGATACCTGGCAGAAAAGTTGTGGTCCGCATCGCGCAAGGAATCGCGTGTGCCAGGGACCGTCGTTCTCAAACTGAAAACGAAGGAGTTCAGAATCTTTACCCGCAGCTACACGCCAGATCATGTACTGTCGTCCTTTGACCAACTGACGAAGATTGTCCTGAAGCTGCGAGACAGAGTCGACTTGGGCCCGCAGCAGCGTTATCGGTTAGTGGGCGTGGGCCTCAGCAATTTTCGCGAGGCAGAAGAAACGACGGGACAGCCCACACTGTTCGAGTGATTGCCTCAGTCAGCGGCGGCTGTGCTCGGCGGCAGCTCCTTCATCATTTCCTCCATCCCTTTCCTCATTTCCTTCGCCGTGGGCTCCGCCTTGTGGGTCCCGACCATCCAGCTATAGCCATCCGGATCGACAATGGTACCGCAGCGATCACCCCAAAACATGTCCATCACCGGGCCTTGTGGGCTTGCGCCGAGCTTGGTCGCTTTTTCCACGATCTTATCCACGTTCTCCACGTAAATGTACAGGCTCACAGGAGAGGCGCCGACACTCTTGGCGGTCCGTCTTCCCATCGCCGGGCTCTCGGGTCCGAGCATCAGGGTTGTGTCCCGCAGCGTGAGTTCGGCATGGACCGGCTTTCCGTTAGGCCCGTTCATGACGCCGCGTTTCGCGAAGCCAAAGGCCTTTTGATAGAAGCTCACCGCAGCCGGAATGTCAGAGACGGTGAGAGCGGCGGAGACAGCGCTATACTGCTTCCTGTTGAGCGGATCGATTTTCTTCTTTGCCATAAGTCTCCTTTCGTGCGGCAGATATTGTAGCGAAAAGCGATGAACGCCGCACGCGGCCAAGCACAAGCCGTGCGCACACTTTGTCAGGCGGGAGAAGCTTTAGGACAAGTGCGCCGATCGCCGCTGGCTCGTGCTCGGCGGCAGCCGCCCAGAGGGTATACGACCGTTCCAATCTGCATTGAGTGGGCTCTGAGTCTTGCTGCTGCCGGAACAGCTCAACCTGTTGCCGGCGGCCTTCGTCGAAACCAGGGCGTATCTGTGGATCCGGAATGGCTCAGTCGTTTGTCGCAGTCGGAGATAGGTTCCATCGAGCGCACTCTGAGCAGGTGTCTGAGCCGGTTCGGATTTTGAAACCGCCGTACGTTCGCGTGAATCTAAATCCGAAAATGGTGTAATTCATCTGGGGATCGGCAGATGACAACTACTCCTCTCACCGCGCTAATCACTGGAGGAACGAGCGGAATCGGCCGTGCGACAGCCAACAAACTGGCGCAGCTTGGCATTTACGTTTTGGTTGTGGGCCGCAGCACCGAGCGCGGAAAAAGCACCCTCGACCAAATTCGTGCAACCGGAGGCAAAGCGGATTTTATTGCTTCTGATCTTCGAGACGCAGCCAGCGCACGGCAAGTGGCGAAGAAGGCGATCGAACTCGGAAACGGCCATGTGGATGTTCTGATCAACAATGCTGGGATCTATCCCTTCGGTCCCACGCATGAAATGACGGAAGAACAGTTTGATCGCGTCTTTGCTCTCAATGTGAAGGCGCCGTATTTCCTGGTCGCTGAACTTGCTCCACTAATGGCGAAACGAGGAAAAGGCGCAATTGTGAATCTGTCGACCATGGCAGCCGACTACGGGTCGCCGGGAATGAGCCTGTATGGTTCAAGTAAGGCTGCGGTTAATCTTTTGACTAAGACTTGGACCGCTGAATATGGACCGAAGGGTGTCCGCGTGAATGCAATTAGCCCGGGACCCACCCGCACCGAAGGCACGAATGCAATGGGCGAGGGCCTTGCGCAGCTAGCCGCCCAGGGACCGGCGGGCCGTCCAGCCACAGCCGACGAAATCGCGGAGGCAATCGTCTTCTTGGCAACAGATCGGGCCAGCTTCATCTACGGCGCTAAGCTCGCCGTAGATGGAGGGCGCACCGCAATCTGAAGTAAAATTGCAAAATCGGCCTTGCGATACTTCTTCGATCCTGAGTTCCGCGCTACAGAAGGGGAAGACAATGGCAAGTCTTCGACAACGACTGGACAAATTTAAGAAATCGATTGAGTCCGGAGCTCCACCATACAACGCGCCGCACGAAGCAATCGAGGCCATGTATCGCGCGCCACCGCCCAGCTCAAAGCCACAGGAATTGAAGAGCGAGCGTTGAAGGTTGGCGACCGCGCCCCGAGCTTCACCTTATTCAATCAGGATCAGGTACAGATGCTCGCCGGTTGACAGTAAGACGATTGTCTCGAGAGGAGCAGGAAGCGGTAGTTGGCGCGAGCTTCATTTTGCTGACACAAGGTGCCGAACTTTAGGACCTTCCTTAGTGTATTGATACAGTAGTTCTTCCAACTCACGATCGGCCTGCGTGAATCGCTCATGCCGGCGAAGATGTTCACCCCATGAGCTTACGATCAATGCCTCGACATAGCGACTAGCATTCTCGAGGTCATGGTAAATGTTCCATGGCGACGCCTTATCGCGACGTCGAATTCTCGCACCGCGCCTGACGCATTCTCGGGAGGCACGTCGTACTCGACGCTTACCAGCACTGGCCCCGTGTCGTCACCGGCAGCGAGTCCCATCGCGGCTTAGGTCCGGGCCGGCGCAACCATTCGGTGAATTCTGTCGTTGCCATGCGCCCCTTATTCATTGAATTCCAAACGGCGGATCGCCTTTCCAGTCCGGAATGGAGTTGGGATGCAGGTCGGTGTCAGTGGGCAAACTGTGGACCAGGAATTTGATGGAGAATCCAATCGATTGCATGGCATAGTTGCGCGCATTATTCGCCGCCGCGAAGGTTTCGAAATATGCGTGGGGCGCGATGCGGTAGCCCAGCCGTGCCGAGACATCGTAGGCGGGTCCGGTGTGGGTCGAACGGCTATAGAAACCCTGAGGGGGCAGGCCCGCACCCGCCGAAGTCGGATAGAACGGAGAGCTATCCAGCGAAATGTATTGCACGCCCGCACTGGCGCGGATTTGATATTCAAAACGTCTATGACGGGCGAACCATGAGATCGGTATGGAGACCAGCCCGAACTGCTGAGGACTGAAGTATCCGCCTTGCCCCAGCGAGAAGTACTGCAGATTCTTGTCGTAGTGCATGCCGCTCACATTCCCGCCGACCGTCAGCCCCTGCACAATTTGGCCATAGAGTCCTGCACTGCCCCCGGCTTCCCAGTTGTTGGCCACGTTCTTTCCCTGCAGGAATCCGCCGCTGGCGGTGACATAGCCGCCCAGGCGGCTGTAATGGCCGTTGGCCGATGGGCCCCATTTGAATTGGAACGACCCTGTGTTGGAAGCGACGCCGCCCCACACTATGCCCGTACCTGGATCACGTACGCCGGCATAAGAGAGCAGGCTGTCCTGGACATTCTCCCGCACCGCCATAAACGTGAATGGCCCGTTGAGTGGACGAAAGCGAAGGCCGCCGGTGAAGTTCGCAACGGGAAATCCCTGCGGAGAAGTTCCAAAGGCCAATCCGAATGCATTCGTCGATATCTGTCCTTCTCCCGCAAAACCGAGCGCGGTTTGCTCGCCGAACGTTGCTCCTTGCGGCAATGTACCCAGACGGAGGGTAGAACTGCCGCTCGGCGTACCGCTAATGGTTCCTATCGTTTTTCCCGCTGTTCAGCGGCGCCGCCACTACGCCGGATCCAACTCATTGATTTTACAGGTGCATTGTCCTCGATTGCGGGCGAAAAATACGGAACCCCAGATATAATGAGATGCGAGGTTCAGATGGCAGAATGCGTTCCCAGATGGCTTTTTCCCCCGAACACTGAGGGCAAACTTTGAATACAGACAAGACAATTCGCAGGGTTCGAAAACCGGAACAGCAAGAGGCGGAAACCTATCGTTACTGGCAAAGCTTGCCGGTCGGGGCACGACTCTCTGCCGTCTGGGATGTTAGCGCGGCCGCTTATGCGTTTGCCGCTGCTTACAACGGAGCTTGGTTCAATGATGCCGGAAGACCTCAAAGAGCTGTTACGCGCATTCAACGATCACGCAGTTAAGTTTCTTAT
>JASHRB010000748.1 GCA_030037575.1 Candidatus Sulfotelmatobacter sp.
GCGGGTTGCGAAGATTGATACGGAGCCAACGAAAACCAGAGGCGGATCATCTCCGCCTCTGGTCATGACAGACACTACTTCTGATATACGAAGTGGCCGCGGCGGTTCTGTTGCCAGCAGGCTTCGTTGTCTTCCATACAGAACGGCTTTTCTTTGCCGTAGCTGATGGTCTTGATGTTGCCTGCGCTCACTCCAGCCGCGACCAATGCGTTCTTTACCGAAGAAGCGCGCTGATCGCCCAGAGCCAGGTTGTACTCGGTCGAGCCGCGATCGTCGCAGTGGCCCTCGATCGTGAAGCTGATGTTCGGGTGCTGCGTCAGGAACTGCGCATCCGACTGGATGGCAGACTCCTGGTCGGCGCGGATATTGGACTTGTCGTAATCAAAGTAAATGTCTTTGATGTTCTGTCCAAACAGGTCCTCATCGGACGGAGCCGGGGTCGCTGCCGGAGGCGGCGGAGGCGGTTGCGTGACCGTCAACCGCGTGGTCGCTTCCTGCGTCCCGCCGGCCCCCTTGGCCGTCAGGTGGTAGGTGGTGGACTCACTCGGGCTGACCGATTGAGAGCCGCTGGCCTGGACCGCACCAATGCCGTCGATGGACACGTCAGTCGCGTTGGAGGTCTGCCAGCTTAAGGTGGCTGATTGCCCAGCCTGTATCGTGTCGGGGCTCACGGAAATCGAAGCAGTTGGCGATGGTGGAGGAGGCGGCGGTGGCGGCGGAGGCGGTGCGGCTTTCTTTTTGCAGGCGCCCAACGTAAGAACCGCGCACAATGCGGCCACGGTGGCGAGCGTTTTCACAGCTTGTTGCAGGTTCGTCTTGTTCACGTTGTCCCTCTTCATTAATTCCTCCCGCGAACCCGAACTGCTTTGGGTTCCGACGAAGTGATATGTATTCCCGACTGCTCAAACCGAAATCTTTCTTCCCCACCGGAATTTTTTGTCCCGCCGGCGCTCGACTGCTACTTCCAACTCCAATCCGGCTGCGAATTACGCCCGGTAAAGGTCAATTGATGGAGTTTGGTTCCATCGGCAAGCATCATCCAGATTTCGTCTTTGCCGGACCGCCTGGATTGAAACACAATATGCCTGCCATCCGGCGCCCACCAAGGAAAATCATTAAACCCGCCGTCATGGGTGAGCTGCACCCACTGCTTGCTGGCAATATCCATCAAGTAGATGTCCGATGAGCCGGGCGCGCCGGCGCCGTATCGTCGTGTCCAGGCCATGGTTAGAAACTGGCCGTTCGGCGACCAATTCGGCGAGACTGCGTATCCCTGATCGGTCATGCGCTGCTGATTGGTGCCATCGGCTTCCATGGTATAAACCTGGGGCAATCCTGTGTCCCCGCTTACAAAGGCTATCTGCGCGCCCGTCTTACGGTTCCAGGTCGGGGAAACATCGGGCCCTTTGCCTGTGGTCATTTCGCGCAGATTTCCGCCGGAGGCGTCGCAGACATAAATTTGAGCGCGACCGCCCCTGGTCGACGAAAATGCCAGCCGCCCGCCATCGGGGGACCAGGACGGCGAAAAATTATCTCCCCCAACATGTGGGAAACTCACCGACCGGTTGAGGTCGATCGAGTACATCAGAATCTGCCAACCGTACTTGGCCACGCCGCTGAACGCGAGCCTCGAACCATCCGGCGAAATCCGCGGCGAAAGAGCCAACCCGCCCAGATGCGTGACCTGATGCTGGTTTGCGCCGTCGTAATCCATCACCCAGATTTCCTTGTGTCCCGAACGGTCGCTGACAAAATAAATCTTGCTCTCGGCAATGCCGGCGATGCCACCGCCTAGCCGGAAGATGATGTCGTCGGCAAACCGGTGGGCAATGAGCCGTACGGCGTCGTCGGTCGGAACGTCCATATATTGCTTGCCGAGAACCTGCGCCGAAGCCGTATTTTTCACGTCGTCAAGCCAGCCTTGGACGACGACCCTGCCGCCCGACACTCCCAGATTGCCGAACGCCAGCATGCCTGCGTTGGGCGGGGGCGAATTCCACGCCTGGAACGTCACGTCTGTCGGCTGCGCGGGCACTTGCAGAGGATAAAAACTCTTTGAGACCAGTTCGACGATCCCGGAATTATCCAGGTCGTTCCAGAAGGTATCATTGAAGGTTTTGAGGAATGCGGCGTTCTGCGGGTCGGCGTTTGCCGCCTTAAAATCGGGTACCGCCAGCCGCACCTTCTCCACGCCCAGGCCCGATCCGGTTCGAACCCAATCCTGCGCAAGAGAGTCGCGGACATTCGCCCACAAAAAAATCAGGGACAAAATTAAAGCACAAAGAAGCTGCGTGTCGGGCACGGCAGAGGGGGTGATCTTTCCGTTTTTTTTGTCCATCCTTTTCGAGCCGTGAGGCGAGCTGCTGGGACCAATGGATACCGCGAACGACAATATCGTAATCCGATATGTTCTTATAAGCAAGTTACGCTTGTCCAAGCGACGCGCGTGGAATCTAGAAGATTATCAGGAGAACACCGCATGCCGGGAACCCTTTTACCCCCGTTCTATCGATGCGCGAGCCCGCTCTGGGGCACCGATTATTTCTTGTAATCGAACCAATACTCCACGGAAATCTTGCTGCCGCTGTAATCCGCTGGCAGCGGCCCGAAAGTGTCGATTCTCTGCAGGGCCCGGACCGCAGAAATGTCCAGCGAAGGCACCCCGCTCGATTGCTCGACCTGGACGTCATAGGGATGCCCGTCCCGGGCTACGTCAAAGGTGATGTAAACGCGGTTCGCACTGGTAATGTTGGGGTCGACCTCGTACTTCAGCCAGTTGTCCGAAACTTTGCGCTGAATGATTTGTACGTACCAGCCGTAGCGGCTGCCGAAATCGCCTCCGCTTCCGGTGATGCCGAAACCGCCCTTTGCGCCGCCCGCCGCGAAGCTCCCGTAAGGCCCGCTGACCGGTCCGCCTTCACCGAACGCAACCTGGTTGGTTTGTTCTTCGGTAACCGGCTGGGGTTTTGCCGTTGTCGCCGTAGGGGTTTTCTTGGGCTTAACCTTGGTGTTTTTGCCTTGAATCTCAATCGCATCCGGCTCTTTTTCTTCTTCCGGTTTCGGCTGAGATTGGGTCAGGCCCTTGGACTCGTTCGCCAGCACATTCTGAGTGGGCGCAGGTGTCGCCGGCAAGGGCACGTTACTTACCAACGTTACTCCAATCGACGATCCGCCCCCGCCCGATCCCCAGCCCTGGCCATGCGGGCCGGCAAAGAAGATCGCGTACAGCAGAACCAGCCCGGCCACCGCCCCGTGAAACCCTGCCGACCAGCCCAGGGCCTTCGGCCAGCTGTCGTGCTCGAAAAAAATCTCAGCGTTTTGCGCCATTTTGTTCCAAAGGCTGCGTGACGATGCTGATGTTCGTAATGCCCGCCTGCTTCACAGCGTCCATCACCGTGGCGAAGGCGCCAAAGGGCACGTTTTCGTCGGCGCGGACGAAGATGAACTGATTTCGCGGATCGCGAATCTTCTGCCGCAGTTGAACTGCAATCTCATTGATATTGATTGCGTCGTTGCCGAGAAAGACTCGCTGGTCTTTGTTGATCGTTATCACGGTGCGTTCTTCAGTGATTTCCTTCACCGTGCGCGTTTTTGGCACGCTGACTTCAATGCCCGACTGCAGCACCGGCGCGGTCACCATGAAAATGATCAGCAGCACCAGCACCACGTCGACCAGCGGGGTGATGTTGATATCGGCAAGAGCGGTCTGCGTGCGTCCGTTGGGAGCGGTGAAAGCCATCAGCGCCTCACTTCCGCCGTGGCCTGCGCTTGAAGATTTTCGATGGCGTTGAGGATCTCGAGGGAGAAATCATCGCCGCGAGCGGCAAAGGTGCGAATGGAATGGCCGATGAGGTTATAGGCAATGACGGCCGGAATCGCCGCCACCAGACCGGCGGCAGTGGTGATCAGCGCTTCGGAAATTCCCGGAGCAACCGCGCGCAGGGTTGCGGCCCCGGCTGTTCCCAGCCCATGGAAGGCATCGATAATTCCCCAAACTGTTCCAAACAGCCCAATAAATGGCGTGACTGCCGCCGTAATTGCGAGCCAGGGAAGGTTCCGCTCCAGGCGCGAGATTTCTTCCGAAGCACCGATCTGCATACCACGCTGCACCGCGCTTAGGCTCTGCGGCGAACCAACAGGGCCGGAAAGCTGCCGCTTATACTCCCGAAAACCGCCTTCGAAAACTCCCACCAGCGGACTCGGGCGGAATTGGTCGGCCACGGCCGCCACATCCTGCAACCGTTGAGCGCGGCGAAATGCACGCACAAACCGTCCGCTCTGCAAGCGAGCCCGCCGGATCAGGCTCCACTTGGTGAGAATGATGGCCCACGAAATAAGGCTAAACGCGAGCAGGGTGAGCAGCACAAACTTGGCTACCGCACCGGTGTCGGAGACGAGGTCGACAATTTCGCCGCCACCGTAGAAGGCAAGCAAATAGAAGAAGCGCATCGGTTGACAGGTTTCCTTTGTTCGCGATTATAGATGATTGCTGCGCCTCAGAGCCCCGCACAGATTACGATGAATCTGAAACATAAACGAGATTACGCGAGGTAATGTGACTGCCTCGCTATACCCCGCGCTTCCGACCCGGATCAAAGGCCGCAAGAATAAAATGCGTTGCAATTCGGGAGGACTCAACCATACGGCGAAGGGGATGCTAGGAAATTATCGCTTCGGCAACCTCGCGGAAGACATTCGCAGCTCCAAACTCTACGGCCTGAATGACGACAAACTTGGTAAGACCGAGGACGTTACTTTCGAACACGCAACCGGGAACATTTGCTACCTGGTGGTCGATACCGGCGGCTGGCTTTGCACCAAGAAATTCATCGTTCCAGCCCACCGCATTGTGGCTTCTGTTGCGCACAAAGACGACTTTGCCGCGAATTTGACCAAACATCGGATTGAAAGCTTTCCCCCTTACGGGAGTTCGACCTGGAATCGCACGAGCAATGGGCTGATTATGTAGACCGCTATGGCGCGCAGTGGAAAACCGACCCGGCGATGCGCCGGGCCGAAACCGACCGTAACATCACTCCCACGACGTATCGGGAAGCGGCAAACATGTCTTCCGAGCGCGCTTCGGGCAATCTTCCCGCCGGTAGGAGAATACCGGCCGTCCCAGGCCCGGCGGGAAATTCGGCCATCGAAGACGCCGATGCGTTGGAAGGCTTTGCCGCCAGCACTGATACCGTCGAGATCGACAACAGCGCAGGTTGCATCGGCGGCCGCTGGGACACTTTCCCAGGATCGCCTGCGTGAGCGCCGCAAGAAGTGGCCGGCGTCCCGACTGAGTATCGGAAAGCAAGCTGATCTTACATTTGGTAATGCATCGTTAAGGCGCTGCTTGAATTGTGAACCGGGCACCCAGCCCCCGAGGTCATCCCGAAGCCCCGCGCCTTCATCGGCGGGGCAAGGGATCTCGCGAGATCCGGCGCGGCTGCAGCAGTCGCACATTTTTTACCGTCTCGACCTTTGCGGCATCCCTTTGTGCGCTTTGCGGTGAAACGCTTTTGCTTTTCAGGACGAAACTTTCAGCTCCCGGGACGGCAGAGAACGAACCGCAAAGAAAACCATCCCTCCCGCCTTTTCATGCTATTCTGCGCAGAACTTCAAGCCTGGCGAGAGATGACCCTGTGCTGGTGGAACTGCGGCTCGAAAATTACGCGGTGATTGACAACGCGGCCGTAGAATTTGCCCCCGGTTTGAATCTTCTCACCGGCGAGACCGGTGCCGGCAAGTCGATTCTGATCGATGCGCTCGCGCTTCTGCTCGGGAACAAAGTGTCAACTGATGTAATCCGCTCCGGCGCTGAGAAAGCCGTGGTTTCAGCCGTTTTCGAATTCGCCGACGGAATGCAATCGCAGAACAGTTTAGCCGCGATCGCAAAAACCCTTGAGCACAACGGTCTCGACGGATGCGGAGATAGTTCGCTGATCATCCGCCGCGAAATCGCTGGCAGCAGCAGGGGAAGAGTCTTCGTCAATAATCAACCAGCAACGGTTGCCGTCCTGCGGCAGCTGGCGCCTCATCTCGCGATCATTCATGCGCAGAGCGAATCAATCTTTTCTTTCGACGCTGCCGCCCGATTGAATCTGCTCGATGTCTTCGCCGCCATCGATCTTGCGCCGGTCGCTGCCGCGTTCGAATCATGGCAAGAGGTTCGCAGTCGCATCGCTGATCTGGAACAGGACGAGCAGGACCGCCTGCGCCTAGTTGACCTGTGGCAATTCCAAAAGCGTGAGATCGAGGAAGCGAAATTACAGCCGGGAGAAGACCAAAAACTTGAAGCCGAAAAGCGCGTCCTCGCCAACGCCGAAAAAATCTATAACGCCGCGATGCACGCCTTCGATCTGCTTTATGAAGGCGACGCTTCCGTGTCTTCATCGTTGCGGGCTGCACAAAAGCAGGTCGAAGAACTGGCGCGGTATGAACCGCAATTTCAGGAGGCGCTGGCAGCGCTGGAAAACGCGCGCATCAGCGTCGAGGACGTCGGGACAACGGTGCGCGACTACGCCGGCGGAATCCAGGCGTCGCCTGAACATTTGTCCGAAGTCGAAGATCGGCTTGCATTGCTCGACCGGCTGAAGCGCAAATATGGTCCGACGCTCGACGAAGTGATCGGCTTCGGCGTCGAGGTTTCGCGCAAGCTTTCAGAAATCGAACATAAAGACGAGATCCTAGGCCAGCTGCGTGCTGGGCTGGCGAGTACGGCGACAGAATACTCTCGAGTTGCTCGCTCCGTTTCCAGACATCGCCGCGAAGCCGCTGGCAAGCTCGAAAAACTGGTGGAAGCGGAAATCAACGATCTGGGGATGAAATCGAACTTCCGCATCGAGATCACGACCAGCGAAGAAGAAGGGAAGTGGAGCGCAGCCGGAATCGATCAGGTCGTCTACATGATCGCGACCAATCCCGGCGAGCCGATGCGTCCGCTCGAACATATCGCCTCGGGCGGAGAACTATCACGGGTGATGCTGGCACTAAAGGTGAGCATCGAAGCGGGCGAATCAAATGTGGCGCGAACGCTCTCGGCCGCGAGTCAGGGCGCAAACGGTGGAAGATCGGTTCAGGGCCGCGTGAGCCAATCGAAAAAGCTTGGGGCTTTGACCCCTGCTCAGCGCACCATGGTCTTCGACGAAATCGATAGTGGCATCGGAGGCCGCGCCGCCGAAGCCGTCGGCAAAAAGCTCAAAGCGCTCGCCCGTTCGAATCAGGTGGTCTGCATCACCCATCTGCCGCAAATCGCGACCTTCGCCGATCATCACTACGTGATCGAAAAGAAGGAGCGCAACGGCCGCACCCGCACCACTATTCGTGCGATCACCGGCGACGAGCGCACCGAGGAAATCGCCCGCATGTTGAGCGGCGCTAAACTGACCGAAACCTCCCGCAGACATGCCGAACAGATGATTCGGGCGAACGCATAGGACAGGTTGCTCTCCGCCGCATGTGGAGAACTCAGTCGAATCGAATTGCGCGAAAGAAATTCCCCATGCGCGACGCTAGCCTGCATGGGGAACTGAACAAGAAGATTACTGATGTGAACGAGTATTGCCTGCGGAATTAGCTTGCTGCGTCAAGCTAAATGTGGTCGGCGCTGTCGGATACGCTTCTGGAAGAGTACCCGATGCTGTCCACTCGTCCGAGCTGTTCTCCGTGAAAGCCCCCGATGCTCCGGAAAGAGAGCTGTCCGAAGATACCCAGAATTGTGCCTCTCCGCTGGAGTTGATATAGCCGTAGTAGCCGGCGAAGGATGGTCCATAGAAACCCTCGCTCGAGTCCGCGCTGCTGTTCATCAGGAAATTGCCGCCGGAGTCGACCATTGCCGTTAAGCTCTGGACAAATTCTCCGGTAGAACCCCCTGTGTAGGAACCGGCATAGGTGCTGTTTCCAGCGCATATCGGTATGCCGCTGCCTGCCCCAACCACGGCCCCTCCGGCGTAATACTTATAGGCGGAAGCGGTATTCGATGGGCTGATGCTGACCGATCCCGTAGCCAATACCACGGAGACATTTTCGCTTTGATTGGTCGTTGGTCCCGTCTGGTACCCGAGAACGGCGATGCAACCGGAGGCGCTGTTCGGATCGTTAGTCAAAACCACGTCGAAATTGGCCAGGGTGCAGGTTGAGCTGTTGCTGGGATCGACGCAATTCGTCGCCCCGGTATTTTCGTATCCCGAGCTGTTGGAAGTCAGGCACATTCCAGAAGTGCCGGGATCCACGCTGGTCGAGTAGATGCAACCACTAGAGGAGGAGAAGTAATATTGGTTACCGTTCGCATCGAGAACCTTGGTCCCGTTGTCATTTTCCGTCCATGTGATGGCCGAGGAATCCGATCCCGATCCCGATCCCGATCCCGAGCCTGAGGTGGAGGTCGTAGATGTAGAGCCTGAACTGGGGCTGCTTGACGAGCATCCCGTGAAGGGTGCGACGGCGAGAGCAAGCGCAACAAAGATTTCGAGCCTAAATCGACCTTTCATAATCGTCCTCTCCGAAAGTGATCCAAAGCGCGGAGATGAAAATTCCTCGCGCGTTCAGTTGGAAATTGTCTGGTGACAAGCAGGCGAACAGATGGCGTAGCGGATCCGCCATGAATCGCGACTGAAGAAACAACCACAACTTTCAGCGTTCGATCAAGACGTTCCCAACTGACGGTGCCTGTGCCGAAACGCTACCAAACAGATCAGGATTCTCCCAAGCAATAACTGACGACACCACGTATCGAAAGTCACTTGCCGCGGTGCCCACTTCAGTTACCCCCAGGCCCGCCGAGTGGTGATCGAAGCGAACGCTTGAGGTCTCCCCGTGAGAACTCTGTGCTGTCTGTACTTCAGGTTTTGGAAATGTGAGGGGGAAAGCCGCCGCGCCTGACAGCAATGGCCAAAGTCGGCGAACATGAATTGGCTAACACCTGAACTATGCACGGAGGCATGGTTCATGCAAATCCCGCCTGCCAAATCGGGTCACGGTAGGTCACCGCGAAAGGTGATGCGCTGAAGTTGCCCAGGTCATAAACAGCGCGTCCGATAAGCCTCCCGCGAAGTCGATCGCCGCGCCCAGTAAAGACCGCATTTTTCCAGTGAGCGCTGATGACGCGGATTCTATGCATAAAATTCTATTTACCCCGTAGCCATGTATTTTCAATAAGGTGCAGGCACACTCGTTAACGTGACTACGAGGTTTTGCGTAAGAGTTGCTTAGAGTAATCAGCGATTCGTGGGGCTTTTTGTGCAGGGCGAAGTGTTTTTGGGCAGGGTTGCTAATCTGCGTATCGGTAGTCGGGATCGTCTACTGGCACAAAGTGTTCTTTTTGAACGTTGAACAATCGGCAGAAGGCCGTGTATTGGACTATCCCATTTCCGTCCATGTACTGGATGTATCCGAGCGGAATTCGGCTTCTAACGATCCTTCCGCAACTTCGGGCAATATCTCGAAGCTTGTCTAGAATGTCTCTAATGTAATTTTGCAAGCCCTTGGGCATAGATTCTCCCATGAAT
>JASHRB010000749.1 GCA_030037575.1 Candidatus Sulfotelmatobacter sp.
TGTGATCAGGGCGACGCTGAGGAGCCGGGCGATGACGATCGAGTCGGTATAGAACCTCAGATAGTCGCCCGCCGTGGTCAGCAGAAGATAGAAGCTGTAGGTCGCCAGCTCGCGAGTCCTTGTCCAGGTGGTCTGGCGGGGATCGAGTGAAACCTGCGGATCCACGTGATAAACGCAAATCCAATTCAGAATCAAGAGCAGGACGGAGGTAACCAGGCTGACCAGCGCAACTCCCTCAACTCCCGCTCCGAAGTGGAGAATAACGACGATGACGGCGCCGCGGATGACCGAGCACACCACGTCCACAGCATTGTAAAGATCGAATCGCTCGAGTCCGCACAGATAGGCTCCCAGCGTGCGTCCAGGGAAGAGCACCGCGATGTTCAGTCCCAGCAGTAGGAGGAGCCCCCGGAACTCGGCGGCAGCCGCACCCTGGACGCTGAAAAATCGCGGAATAACCGGTTGGCTGAGGAAAGTAAGCACCGCCACCAGACAACCCATGGCGGTGCTGACCGCGATTGCCGTTCCGATAACTTCGTTCAGGCCCCGCCGATCGCCGGTTCCTGTTAATCGAGCGACAAACCGATGCAGGGTTGGCCGGATTCCCAAATCCAGGATGCCGGCATAATCCACCACCGACATTACCAAAACCCAGAGGCCGAAATTAAAATCCCCCAGATAGTGGATCAGGATGGGAGTCAGGATGACCGAGATGACTCCCCGCAGGACCAAGGCAATCCAATTTGAGAAGATGTTTTTCAGCATCAGGTTGAGAATTTTCCTTTACGGAGGGGCAACCCTGGCGGTTGCCCCCAGGACGAAGGCCGCCCCTACGGTTTCAGGGCCTCCTCAGTCAATTGGCGGTTGATCTCACCGTTGGCTTTCGCCACCGCGGAGAGGAAATCTCCGTAGTTCCGGTCTTCACTGCCGATTGGAAAGCCCTTGTCATCCTTTCCGCGTTCCACCATGTCCTGCCGCCCGTCATACGCGTTGTCGCGTGCCGTCACCAGTCCCCAATTCGACGCCTCGCCGGTCTTGTCCATGTATTCCCACCAGTCAAGACCGATCAGGGGAAACGCCCCCTCGGGAGTACGATGAGAAAAAAATTCCTGCACTTCCTGTGCATAACGCGCGCCGCGTTGCGACTGGGAAGAAACGTCGAGAAATTCCTGCGGGCGTCCGGGCATGGGAGAATCCGGATTGGCCCTCAGCCCCAGCCAAACAAACATGGGCTTGCCGGTCAGCGCGTAGGTCTTGTCGATGACTTCGGGATTGCTCAGGTCCGCGCCAATCTGGAGCGCGTCGCAATAACGCCCCGCGGCCTCAAGAATCTGGGGCCGCGTCAAGCCGTCGTGCGAGTCCAGCACAGCCGGGCCGAACAGCAATTGGTGGGGCGTCGCCGCGCGCACGGCGTCATGCACAACACGGAAGTAGCGATCGGCATAAATCGCCAGGAAGGCGTTCAGGTCCGCCTTTACGGCAGGGGCGGTTTTCGATAGTCGAATCGGGTCGTTGCCGATCCACGCGTGGCGGCCGCTCTCATCCAACAAACCCTTGCCGTGGGGCCAGCCGCCGTCGGAGTCAAAGGTGGTGTAATTTGAGCCCCAGGCGGAATTAAGCCGGGCGATGGTGGCGTATTTTTTTTCCACAAAGTCCCGCCAGGCGCGCTTGGCATAGACCGTTGGGTCCTGGTATTCCACCGTCTGCTTCGTGCCCACCACAGTGCCGACTTCAGTATTCCTGGATTGCAGAGGTTTGGTGACGGCGACAATCCATCCAATGTGAGGGTGAATGACGCTGTCCCGGCCTGGAATCTCCGGCCCCGGCCCGAAGCCAAACAGGTTGTCACTGTCGTCGGGCGTGGTGCCAATCAGCCACGGCGTGTTCAGAAGGCTGGGTTGCGGGGCACCACCCGACCAACCCCTTTCGGTGAAGACGGTGTCGGCGGAACCGGTTCTTTTGTCGGCGGCAAGATTCCGCGCATAAATTTCAAAATTTGGGTCAAAGACGTCGGGGACGTGGCCGGGCCAGCCGTGGTAGACCTCCGGATCGACGGCGCCCGCTAACAATGTCTTAAAGGGAGCGGGGGCGAGGTGGCCGTAGTTGATCGCTCCGTACCAGGAAATATTAAGGAAGCGGATAAAAGGCATCTGCTCAGAATTTCCCCGGTCCCGGCCATAGGTGGGTACGGGATAAGTGTAAGACGATGAATACTCACCCAGCGCGTTGAACCCCCAATTCTTCAGCCGCTCGGCGGTGTGGCGAGCGAAAGCAAACTCATCTCCGTGATACTTTCTCTGGAAAGCTTCCTGCGCGGCGGCCCCGCCATCATTAAAATCGACCGCATATACGGCCCGCATCCAGAAGAGATCTCCATCGGGAGAGATCATCGCCCAACGTGAGTTGATTTTCTGGACGCGGAAGAACCCCGTTCCCGGGGTCACGCGCGGGCGAATACCACCGAAGCGATCGAAGGCGACGGGGGAATTCGATCTGGCGTTGGCCGATGACACACCCGGCGAAACGCGTGGCGTGGCCCATTGCGCAGCGGCGCAAACCGCGCACAGGGCCGCGGCCCACACCCTCCATCGGCGTTTTG
>JASHRB010000750.1 GCA_030037575.1 Candidatus Sulfotelmatobacter sp.
GATTTATGCAGCGCGTGGGCAATCAGTTCCTTGCCTGTTCCCGTTTCACCTGTAATGAGGACGCTCTCGGTGTGGCTGGCCACGCGATCGACCATGGCCATGAAGCGGTGCATGACCGGACTCGCCAGAACAAGTTGTGTGCCATCGATATCGTGTGCGCGGACACATGAACCTTCGTCGTCCTCCGCTCGCGGCGATCCGTCGGCTACCGCCTTTGGCGGGTCCTCCATCATCGGAAAGGTAACGATCGCCTCGGTTGGCTGTACACCATCATTGCGAAGCACGGCCATGCGCAGGTGGGCGACAAATTCAATTCCAGATTCACTCTTGCAGCGGTGCGTCGACTGATATTGGCCCTCTTTCACCAACGCGGCCAACATCGATTTGTAAAGTTCACGCCGTTGAGCGGTTTCGATCGAGAGGAATTCCACGAACTCGCGGCCAAAGATTTTCTTGACATTCGAGCTCAGGATTTTGGATGCAACATCGTTGCACGCCGTGATCTTGCCTTCTAAATCGATCGATAAGATGGCAAGAGGTATGCCCGCACTGCTCGCAAAACTCGCGTTCGATATCCGCGAAACGCCCGCACTTTCGCTTGCAGTTGCGGCAGGTGCCGGTGTTTGAGACCGCGAATTGAGCTTTTGTGGTGCCATGCCGCCCATTTGGCCTTGATCTTGACATACGCGCGATTCGTTGCCCGAAGTATGCGTCCTTGGATGGTAACGAAAGTAACCCGCGTCGGCTGCGAACCTGAGGACGGGGAAGGTCATCTTTCCGAATTACCGAAGTAACCAATCGCTTTCGTTCGTGGTTACTTCGGTAAGCTATTGAAAACCCCGTAATAACAATTAGGATTTCAGCGAAACACGTGTGCCGGAGTGTGCGCGGCGGTGACCCTAGCATACCAACGGCGGGTTTTCCCGCGGCCCCCAACCGCAGTAGCAGCTCACAATCGAATGTCAACTCGCACGAAACTATTTGTCGGGATTACGGTCTCGGTCGGGATGGTGGTGCTGTCCTTTGCCTTCTGGCATTGGCAGTCAGCGGACTTGACGCGATTTGCCTGTTACTTGATCGTCGCCGTACTGGCCTCGGGCTTGAAAGTGCAACTGCCCGGCATCGACGGCACGATGTCGGTGAATTTCCTCTTCATCCTGCTGGGCATCATGGAGCTCAGCCTGCCGGAAACCCTGGCCATTGGCTGCACCGCTACGTTTGTGCAAAGTGTGTGGCAGGCGCGTAACCGGCCCGATCCAATCAAAGTTTTCTTCAATATTTTCGGGATGATGGCCAACGCCAGCGCCCTGTCCTACGCGACCTACCACTGGCTCGACCCGAAAATGGGCGGCGAAAAACCCATTTTGCTGATGCTCGCAGCTCTCGTTTTCTTCCTCGCGAATACGCTGCCGGTTTCCATCGTCATCGCGCTCACCGAAAATAAGACCGCACGCAAGGTTTGGTCGGAGTGCTACTTCTGGTCGTTCCCTTATTATCTGGTGGGAGCGGCTGCGGTTGGTTTGGTCGGAATCATCAACCGTCGCGCCGGATGGCAAACCTCCCTGCTGGTCCTGCCCCTGATCTATTGGGTCTACCGCTCTTATCGCCTATACTTGGGCCGACTGGAAGCGGAAAAAGAGCGGGTCGAAGTCGAGAAAAAACACGTGGAACAGATCGCCTCCCTCAACATGCGAACGATTGAAGCTCTGGCGCTGGCGATCGAAGCCAAAGACCATACCACGCACACGCACCTGCAGCGCGTGCGAACCTACGCGGTCGAAATCGCGAAAGAACTTGGATTGTCAGCGGATGAGATCGAGGCGCTGCGGGCCGCGGCTCTGTTGCACGACATCGGCAAACTCGCCGTTCCCGAACACATTATCAACAAGCCGGGCAGGTTGACTCCGGAAGAATTCGAAAAAATGAAAGTGCATCCAATTGTGGGCGCGGAAATTCTGGATCGCGTGGCTTTCCCATACCCTGTTTCTCCGATTGTACGAGCGCATCACGAAAGATGGGATGGCTCGGGATATCCGTTAGGACTGGCCAGAGATCAAATTCCCGTGGGCGCGCGCATTTTATCGGTGGTCGACTGCCTCGACGCCCTCGCGTCAGACCGGCAATATCGTCCGGCGATTCCGCTGGATCACGCCATGTTGACGGTAAGAGAGCGGTCGGGAACCTGGTTCGATCCGCAAGTTGTCCAAGTTCTGGCGCGGCGCTACGTCGATCTTGAACGCATGGCGCAAGCGCAGGAAGCGGGCATTGTGCCCTCCGGCTTCGCCAAAGATCTGCGCGTCGAGCGCGGACTCGCGCCCGCCACCGGATTCGAGCCATCGATCGACCAGCCGACGAACGAAACCGATTTTCTTTCTTCCATCGCCTCGGCCCGGCAGGAGGCGCAAGCGATGTTCGATCTAAGCCAAGACTTAGGTAATTCGTTGAGCCTGAGCGAAACGCTTTCGGTGCTGTCGATGCGGCTGCGTAAGCTGATTCCTTACGACTCGATCGGGGTGTTCGTGAATCGTAACGGCTGGCTCTTGCCTGAATTGGTGAGTGGGGAGAACTTTCGCGTTCTCTCCTCGCTCAAGATTCGCATGGGTGAAGGCTTGTGCGGGTGGGTTGCGGAAAACTGCAAGCCGATCATCAACGGCAATCCGCAGGTGGAACAGGGCTATGTTTCCGATCCAAAGGTTGCCACTCTATCTTCCGCCCTCGTGGTGCCGCTTCAGGGACTAAGCGGCGTGGTCGGTGTTCTGGCAATGTACCACTCCACGCAAGACGCCTTCACGCCCGATCATTTGCGAATTCTGCTGGCCGTCGCTTCCAAGGTGGCGATGTCGGTTGAGAACGCTTTGAAGTATCAACAGGCGGAAAGTTCGGCCACGACCGATTTTCTTACTGGACTGCCGAATGCGCGATCGCTGTTCGTTCATCTGGCGCAGGAAGTTACGCGGTGCCGCCGAATGAGGAGCTCATTGGCGGTCATGGTGTGCGACATCGATGGACTGAAAAAAATTAACAATTCCTTTGGCCACTTGGAGGGAGACAAATTATTGCGCGAGTTCAGCTTGCGGTTGAAAGACGCCTGCCGCGGTTATGACTACGTGGCGCGAATGGGCGGCGACGAATTTGTGGTCACCGCGCCCGGACTTACGGCCGAAGCCGCGGAAGAGAAAACCGCCAGGCTGAATCAGGCGGCAATGGAAGCGGGACACCATACCTGCGGCCGCGAAATCATCTCCTTGAGCGTGGGAACCGCGTTTTGTCCAGAAGATGGATA
>JASHRB010000751.1 GCA_030037575.1 Candidatus Sulfotelmatobacter sp.
TGAATTAGTCCTCTATCTCTGCTGGAACTTCGGGCTAGAGATGCAATCAGAAAAGTTCTTCCCGCGGGGAAGAACCGTCGTCACCATCGACACAGTCGCAGCAACCTCGGCATTATAGCGATCGAGATGGGGCTAGAGCTCGGCCAGCGCGCGGTGCACCAGTGAAATCGCGATCGAGCCTTCGCCGACGGCCGAGGCCACGCGCTTCACATT
Organism: Candidatus Sulfotelmatobacter sp.; assembly: GCA_030037575.1. Lineage (GTDB taxonomy): Bacteria > Acidobacteriota > Terriglobia > Terriglobales > Acidobacteriaceae > Sulfotelmatobacter. Next base: position 214 of record JASHRB010000751.1, read on the forward strand.
GCCGGAGCGCACATCCCCAACGGCGAACACGCCGGGCAGGCTGGTTTCGAGCATTTGCGGCACGCGCTGCAACGGCCAGCGATAATCGCGCAGCACCGGATCAAGATCGCGGCCGGTAAGAATGAAACCTTTGCTGTCCATGGCCACGCAGCCGTTCAGCCACTCGGTGCGGGGCATTCCTCCGGTCATGACGAAAACGTGGCGGATGCCGTGCGTCGATTTTTCGCCGGTGTTCTTATCCTGCCAGCTGACGCGCTCGAGATGGGTTTCGCCATCAAGTTTGAGGATCTCCGTGCGGTAGTGCATTTCGACGGCTGGATTCTCTTCGATTCGCTGAATCAGATAGCGCGACATCGAGTCGGACAGCTGATTGGAGCGAACCAGCATGTGAACCTTGCCTCCGAATTGTGCCAGGTAAACCGCGGCCTGGCCGGCAGAATTGGCGCCGCCGATCACGATCAGATCTTCTTTTCCGCAGACCTGCGCTTCGATGTAGGTGGCGCCGTAGTACACTCCCTGGCCCTCGAACTTGGCCAGATTTTCAATCTGCGGCTTGTTGTATTGCGCGCCGCTGGCAATGATGACGGTTTTGGCGCGGATCACATTGCCGCAATCGACGCTCAGCTCATAGGGTCGCCGGTCGCAATTCAATTTCGTGACGTTGTTCGCGATCAGAACCTTGGCTCCGAATTTCCGCGCCTGCGTGGCCGCGCGTCCCGCCAGCTCCTGTCCCGTAATTCCCGTGGGAAAGCCCAAATAGTTTTCAATTTTGGAGCTTGCTCCCGCCTGCCCGCCGGGAGACTCAGACTCGATCACCAGCACGTCCAGACCCTCCGACGCGCCGTAAACCGCTGCGGCCAATCCCGATGGTCCCGCGCCCACCACAACCACGTCGCGCACATCCGCGGCCCGGATGCTCTCGTTCAGGCCAAGGCAGCTTGCCAGTTGCTGGATGGAGGGGTTGCGCAGCACGTCGCGATTATGGCAGATGACGACCGGAACATCTTTGACGGTGACGTGGAAGTGATCGAGCATTTCCTGCGAAGTCGCATCGGTGTCGAGATCGATGTAACTGTGCGGATGACCATTGCGCATGAGAAATTCGCGCAGGCGCAGCGTCTGCGCCGAGTGCCGTGAGCCCAGTAGAATTACGTTGCCCTGGCCGAGATTGATCAACAGTACGCGGCGAATGATGAAGGCGCGCATAAGAATCTCGCTCAACTCGGCGTCTCTGGCGACCAGCGTGCGCACTTCATCGCTGCTCAACTGTAGAAATTCGCCGTCCGTCTTGACGCGGCCGCGCATCAGGGCTGTGCGCCCGGAAATCAGGGTTATTTCTCCGCTGAAATTGCCGGCTTCGTGGGTGACGATGTGGCGTTCCCCATGAATATCGGGCTGCAAAATATCCATGCTTCCGGAGAGCAGCACGAAAAACGGCAGGTTGCGGTCGCCTGGTTCGAAAAGGACCTCGCCCGTCTTTACCGTCCGCAGCTTGCCCAAGGGGCGAATGCGGTTGATCTGCTCCTCAGTGAGCTTCGGGAATCCTTGGCTGGCCACATCGGGGATGAAGGGTGTCAGTTGGGCGGCCATGTTTTCTCCAGCAGGAAGTCTCTCGAATAGTGGAACTTCCGGATCGTTGAAAGTAAATAATAGATGATTGCGGCCCGCTGGGTGGTTTCACAGCCTCCGGCCGGGGTTTGTTAAACTCGCAGAAATGAATTTTTCGCTTCGCCAGAAAAATCTGCGGCAACGACTAGCCGAGTCCAAGATCGATGCTCTGCTGGTCAGCCATCTGCCCAACATCCGGTATCTGTGCGGATTCACGGGCAGCGCCGGCTTTCTGTTGATCGCAGAAGGCGAGAAGATCTTCTTCACCGATTCCCGCTACCGGCGGCAGGCGCAGGAGCAGGTGACAGGCGCCAAGGTCATCATCGCCCGAAATGCCTTGCTGAAAGCCGTCGGCGATTGGATTCGTGCTCATCGAAAGCGCTGCATTCTCGGAGTCGAAGCCGAGCACCTCACCCTTGCCGAAAGAAAGCGTCTGCTCGATCTGCTGCCTTCTGGGCTGCGCCTGCGAAACGCGCCTCCACTGGTCGAGCATGCCCGCATGGTGAAAGATGGCGAAGAATTGCAGCTCATTCGAGCTGCGGTCGAACTGGGAGCGACTTTATTCGACCGGGCGCTGCAAGTCATCAAGCCGGGAGTAAAGGAAGTTGAGGTCGCGGCCGAAATGGAATATCTGGCCCGCCGGGCCGGAGCTGAGGGCATGTCGTTTCCCACCATCATCGCCTCCGGCCCGAGATCGGCCCTGCCTCATGGCCGTGCGTCCGACCAAGCCATCACGCCCGGCGGATTCGTGGTCTGCGATTTCGGTGTTATACTCACTGGTTA
>JASHRB010000061.1 GCA_030037575.1 Candidatus Sulfotelmatobacter sp.
ACAGGGCCTCCCGATCCCATGGCGCCAATTCCTGCCGGAGGATATTTCGTGCAGGTAGCGGCGGTCAGCAAACAGGAGGACGCGCAAGCGCTGGTGGATGCATTGAAGCAGAAGCAATATCCGGCATTCGTGGCGAACAGCTCTCCGAATGACAAATTATTCCGCGTGCAGCTCGGCCCGTTTAACGATGTCAAAGAGGCCGAAAATACCCGCACGCGTCTGATTAACGACGGATACAACCCGATTCTCAAGAAGTGAACCTGCGTAGTCCGCCTCGCGAAGATTGACAAGCGTCGATCCACCGGATATTCCTAGCAACCAGCCAAGCTGCGCTAATCGTTATGGATTCCCAACCCACGTCACTCGACGGGGCCCTTCGCGCGATTGCCGACCCCACACGGCGCCGAATCCTGCAGGTGCTCAAGGAACGGGGAACTTCCTCTCCCGAGCCGCGATCAAAGGAGAGAAACGCGGGTCTTTGCGCGGGCCATATTGAGGAGCGCGTTCAGCTTTCGCAGCCGACCATATCGCATCACATGGCAGTTCTGACAAATGCCGGGCTGGTCGAAGCCGTCAAACAAGGGCAATGGCGGTGGTACCGGCGCAACGAAAAAGCTCTTCGGCGGCTGGTGAAGCAGCTGCGCGCTCAGTTGTGATGAGTTCCGCCGCGTTGCGGCCGGGCAATCGACAAAGGTTCCACGGCCACGACGAGTTAGTTCGCGGAAGCGGCAATCGCGTGTGCCTTTTGCAGCAACTGCCGCGCCTGCGAAATCAGATCGGCCACTTCGAAGGGCTTGACCAGGAAGGGAACTTTGTTTTCGCGCAGGAACTGGCGGTCGTCGCCCTCCACGCCATTTGAGAAGGTGAACAGGACATGGCTCTCCATGTTGGGGCACTGTTGCTTGAGCCAGAGATAGGCTTCCTTTGCATGCCAGTCGGAGGGCATTTTGCCGCTCATAATGAGGGCGTCGAACGGCTCGGAGAGCAGGCGTGTTTTCACATCTTCGCTTCGGCTGGCGGTAACAACGTTGGCGCCGGCGCCCATCAGCACGTCGCGCTCGAACTCGAGAACGGCTTCCTCTTCCTCCACCAGCAGCACCCGACCCTGGATGGCCCCTAGCCTTTGCACCCTCGCCGCCGGCGATTCTCCGGCAACGGAGCCGGCGTCCGTGAGCATCGGCAGGCGCACTTCAATGACCGCTCCCCCTTCGGGTGCGTTATGCGCCGTGATGTCGCCACCATGCTCTTTTACGATGCCATAACAAATACTCAGGCCTAGACCCGTGCCTTTGCCCACATTTTTCGTGGTGTAGAAGGGATCGAAGATTCGTTTGGGATCCTTGATACCGACGCCGTCATCGGTGAACTGCGCGCAGACATCGCCCTTCTGGCAATAAACGCGAATTTTCAGCATGCCGGACCGACCGGTTTCGAGGATGGCGTCGACGGCATTGTTGATGATGTTGAGAAACACCTGCTCGATCTGATGGGTATCGGCAACGATCATGGCCGGCTCGGGTGCGAAATCTCTTTCGACGGCGATGTTGTTGACTTTCAAATCGTAGTCGCGCAGAGCCAGGGTTTCATCGAGCACTTTACGAATATCAACTTCTGCGCGCTCCGGTTTGCGCTGGCGGGCGAAGGAAAGCAGGTTCTGCACCACGCGGTGGGTGCGCTGCGCCTGCTTGAACATCTTGCCGACGTAATCCTGCGCCTTTTCGTTCAGCCCTTCGCTTTCGAGCAACTGTGCGTAGCCCAGGATCGCGGTCAAGGGATTATTCAACTCATGAGCTACTCCTGCGATCAACTGACCAACGGCTGACATTTTCTCGCTCTGCAGCAATTGCTCCTGCGTGCGGCGCAGGTCTTCATAGGCCTTGCAGGTTTCTTCGTAAAGGCGAACTTTCTCGACCGTCGTCGCCAACTGCCGGCTGATGGCGACCATCAGGTTCTCTTCCCCGCTGGAGTATTGATATTCGGCATGGCTACGCAGCCCCATGATGCCGATGGGATTGTCCTTGCCCCAGAAAAGCACCCAGATCCACGCGCCGTCGCTGTCGGAGCGAATAAAATCCGCCACCGCTCCGGTCAGGTGCGGAAGATACTCGGCGGTGATGACCTCGGCGCGCGAACGCATCACCAGGTCGCCGAAACCGTCGGCAAAACTGACCTCGGCGGGACGGGACCTGTCACGGCTGCGCGGCCCCCAAGCGGCGCGGCGCCGATACGTGGGAGCGTCGGAATCGGAAAGATAAACGGCTCCGCTTTCCGCGCCGAACAGCGAAACCACCTGACGCAGAGTCAGGTTCAGAATTTCGTCGAGATCGAAAGACTGAGTAGCAACGACCGCCATTGCGTTCAGCGCGTTCAGTTCGCGGTTGCGCCGGCGCATTTCGTCTTCGGTGCGGCGCTTCTCGGTTACGTCCAAAACAAAACCCTGAAAACGCTCGACCCGGCCCGCGCCGTCCCGCGTGGCAAAACTGCTTTCGGCGGCGAGAAGAAGCGTTCCGTTCTTGCGGCGCATGGTGACTTCGAAATTGCGCACATAGCTCTGCTGTTCGATCGCACGGCGGAAAGCATCCCGTTGCGCTGCGTCCACACGGATATCTTCTTCGAGGTTCAGGGCCAGCAACTCTTCACGAGTCTCGTAGCCCAGCATGTGAAGGAAGGCATCATTGCAATCGAGCACGCGACCGCTCGGAGTGGCGACATACACGCCTTCCTGAACCTGCTCGA
>JASHRB010000062.1 GCA_030037575.1 Candidatus Sulfotelmatobacter sp.
GGGGAAATTCGTTTTCCAGATGCAGCTTGATTAACGGCGCGAACCGGAAGCGCAACCGCTTCGCATATGTTTTCGGAAAAGTCTGCCGCAAGACCCTGTACAGCAGGAAGCCCGATTCGAAATCGGAGCCCGTGCGCGAGTATTCAATCGAGCGAACGCGGTCGCGAAGGTTTAGTTTCTTCGTTCGCTCGTCGGCCGCCCCGAGCAAACGCTGCAACCGGCGGCGAAGATTGGCGCTCTTGCTGACGTACGGTTCGGAGTGTTCTTCGCTCGCGCGCAGCAGAAAAACCGCAGAAGCGGCGGGTATCGAGGAAAAGATTTCTCGATCACGCGCGGGAGCGAATTCCAGCCGCTCAGTCAGCACCCCATCATTCTAATGTGCATTTAACCGGGGAGGCACTGAAACGCCGAGCAATGAAGGTCGTCCTCGGTTGCGCAGCGCCTGAGCCGTGCCTTGGCGTGCAGGCAAAATGCATAGTTTTTTTCGCTGCCCGCAGAATGACGAGCATCCTTGATCCCGCACCACACCGAGCTTGATCTTTGCCGATCGCCGGTGATCACCGTCACTCGCTTTATCGAAAGCTCGCGCTACGGAATTTTTGCCGAAAGTCTTCTCCTTCCATCTTGATGATCCGGCACATTTCGTGAAGGCGGGAGCGCATGCGCTCACCAATCCGGTCGCCCAGAGTCTCGGCGCGGGTTGCCGCGCGCGCAATCGAAACTGCTCCGTTGGCGCCCGCCGCTGGCTGATCTTCAAAATTGGTCGTAATGATCGTGGTTCGATTGTCGTTGTAGCGCGTATTCAGGATCAGGCTGACCGTGTCCCAGACCCACTCGGTCGGCTTTACCGCTCCCAATTCGTCGAGCACAAGCACATCGGTCTCGAACACGGGGCGCAGCACGTCCAATTCCGTGGTTTGCACCGTGGCGTTATAAGAATTCTGAATTGCCTTCAGCAATTCGCGATAGTCGTAAAACAGGCAGGAGATGCCCTGGTTGAGCATCAGGTCCTTAATGATCCCAACCGCCAAGTGCGTCTTTCCGGTTCCGATCTTGCCGATGATCAACAGCCCGGTTCCATCCCGGGGATCGTATTCCTGCGCAAACTTCGAAGCCGTGAGATGTGCGAAGGCAAGCGAAGGATGGGCTCCCGGAAAATCTGTCGTATAGCTGGCAAGCTCGCAGTGCTCGTAGCGTCGAGGAATATTCGCCGCCGCCAGGAGACTTTGATTCCGCGCCTGCAGTCGGCAATCGCAGCGGGTGACGCGGCGTTCCTGGTGCTCGCCTGAGCGGGCGGCAATCGGTCTCCATCCCGTGCCCGCGCACAACCGACAAACCTCCACTTGTGTCTTAGACAACATCCCGGCCATCCCTCAACAGATTTCCACGCTCTGGTTTGATTCTATCCCTGACTTTGCATGCTCCCGTTCGACTGCGCAAGCCGGAAACGCTGTTTCGCTGTGTACAAGCTGTGAAGTCAACCGCCGCACTGTGGAGAGGAGTGGAAAATCCTCCCACCCGCATCCGCCCGCCCCCCACCCGCCGCCCGACGGTTTCTCTCGAGCGCCCAACCCAAAAGCCTGCTCCTCCGCCCGAATTCGCAACTGGGAAGTGCAAAACCGGCTTCCGGCGCGGATTTTCACAGTTGACATTCTGGGAATTGAGAGGAAAATACGATTCCGTCAGGTTTCCCGCTCAGCCGCAAGATTCTACTTTCCCGGTTAGCGCTGGGTACGAACGAGACCTGCGAGGAGAAACTATGAATAAAGCCGATCTGGTTGACAAGATCGCGGGCGCCTGCGAAATCAGCAAGGCGCAGGCCACAACTGCGATCGATACCGCGGTCAGCAGCATTACCGGAGCGTTGAGAAAAGGAGATCGGGTAGCTCTGATAGGCTTCGGCACCTTCTCGGTTTCGCAGCGAAAAGCCCGTAACGGGCGCAATCCGCAAACCGGCGCCACCATCAAGATCGCCGCCCGCAAGGTTGCGAAGTTTACCCCCGGGGCCGAATTGAAAAAAGCGGTCAACAAGAAATAACTCCACGGATCCGAACCGTTTCTGAAATGCAAACGGCAGGGGTCGGCCCTGCCGTTTTCTCGCGGCACAAAACCTTCCTCGGCCATGGTTCTTGCCGTCTGGACTTGCGGCTACAATACGTCCAGCATGATTGCCCATCTGCGCGGAAAGTTGCTCATAAAGCGTCCCAATCAAGTTGTCATTGAGACCGGCGGCGTCGGCTATGAAGTCAACATCAGCGTTCCAACCTATTCCGAACTGCCCGCCGCCGGCTCCGATGCCGCCCTGCACATTTACACGCACCTCCGCGAAGACGTCATCGCGCTCTATGGTTTTTTTCGTCCCGCCGAAAAGCAATTGTTCGAAAAGTTAATGACCGTGAGCGGCATCGGTGCCAAGCTCGCGATCACCATCCTCAGCGGAATGCCTTCGGATGAACTTGCCTCCGCAATTCGAGAAAATCAAATTGCGCGCTTGACCAAGATCCCCGGCATCGGCAAGAAAACTGCCGAGCGCATGGTGTTAGAACTCCGCGACAAAATGCTTGCCGCGGCAAACGCTTCGGCTCCGTTTCCGCAAGCTATAAGCGCCCTCGAAGAGGATGTCGCGTCGGCGTTGGTCAACCTTGGCTATCCACGTCCCGTCGCGGAAAAAGCCATCGCCAGCCTCATAAAACCGCGCAGCTCTGAGTCTTTCGACTCTCTTTTTCGTGAAGCGCTGGCGAGGCTTTCAAAGTAGCAAGGATTCTGCGGTGTCATAGAGCAGGTTCGCTGCTGTCTTGGGTCGATCCGTCCATTAAGATTTCAAAGAGCCCCCGGCTTGCCCTGAGTTCGGTCGTGGCCAGAGCTCTCGATCCTACGCAAAATCATATTTTCCTTCCAGCAAACCAAAGAATAGAAGCTTTGAGCAATTCGTAACTGTAAGAAACATAACAAGGATAAACCCCGCAGGTTTTGGAACAACAGTTGCATTCTGGTGTTATGTTCGTGCTCCCGGGTCTCATAAGTCTTTATGTTTTCAGTTTTATCTCTTTGTTGAATTAAGTAGCCAAGAAAGCAGCAACGTAGCAAGCCGACCAGGCGCAGCGGGTGGGGTCTTCCAGGCCCGCCCGCGCCATGTTTTTTCCCCGGGTTGAGGTTAGCGGTGGTTCCAATTTTCAGTTTTTCAGGTTCAGGAGGAAGCAATGCACACCCGCTCCGTAAAGTTGGTCTTGTCTGTTCTCGTGGTAGCTGGTCTCCTTGGCGCTATGCCGTCGTGGGGGCAATCAGCATCGTCAGGTACGGTTTCCGGGACGATTACGGATCCCTCAGGTGCTGTGGTCGCGGGTGCCACGGTTACGCTCACCGACAACTCCACGAATGTTTCCCGAACTGCTACGGCCAACCCCAGCGGACGCTACTTCTTTGCTGACGTGACTCCTGGCACGTACACGATCACGGTGGCTAAGGCCGGGTTTTCCAGCGTGAAGGCGGAGCAACAGGTCGTTCAAGTAGGCCTTGCGCTGACAGTGAATCTGGCGTTGCAAGTCGGCGGCGCGAACGTCGTCGTGGAGGTCTCGGCCGTAGGCAATGAGCTCCAGACCATGAATGCCACGGTGGGCAACACGATCAACAGCGTTACCATCGATAATCTGCCCAGCCTCGGCCGCGACGTCAGCACCTTCGTCGAGTTGCAGCCCGGCGTCGGTCCCGACGGCAGCGTTGGAGGCGCGGTTCTCGACCAAAGCTACTTCTCGCTCGACGGCGGCAATAACACCAATGATATGGACGGCAGCATGAACGTCTATACCAACAGCTATGCTGGCGATCCCACCGGCGGTGTAGCTACCCAGAACAATCTGGGGGCAGGAGTCGGCGGCCCCACGGGTGTGATCCCCACACCGCAGGATAGCGTCGAGGAGTTCAAGGTAAACACGGCTGGCCAGACCGCCGATTTCAATAGCTCTGCCGGCGCCGAAGTCATGATTGTGACCAAGCGCGGAACCAATGCCTGGCACGGCAC
>JASHRB010000005.1 GCA_030037575.1 Candidatus Sulfotelmatobacter sp.
GTGACCGCGATTTCCTTTCACGCCTATCCCTATATTCAGGATTTATACGCGCTGATGTCTTGCGGCGGCAGCGTGGGCGAAGGATATGGCCCGGTGGTGATTTCGCCGCGTCCGTTTACGCAGAGGGAAATCAAAGAAAAATGCATTGCGGTTCCCGGCACTCTAACCACGGGGTATCTTGCCTTGCAGCTATTCGCACCCGGAGTGCAAACAGAAGTCGTGCCTTTCGAGCAGATCATTCCGCAGGTGCTCGAAGGAAAATATGAAGCGGGATTAATCATTCACGAGGGGCAACTGACTTATGACAAGGCCGGTTTGCACCGCGTCGTCGATCTCGGGCGCTGGTGGCAGAAGATGACGGGTTTGCCGCTGCCGCTGGGCGGAAACGCCATCCGGCGTGCGCTTGGACCGGAACTGATGTCCGCAGTCACCGGCGCGTTGCGCGCCAGCATTCAATATGCTCTCGATCACCGCGAAGAGGCTTTGTCTTATGCGATGCAATTTGCACGGGATCTCGATACATCCACCGCAGATCGTTTTGTCGGAATGTATGTAAACGAGCGCACCCTGGAGTATGGCCCGGACGGACGCGAAGCGGTCTCGCGTTTGCTTGCCACGGGGCATAAGGCGGGAATCATCGGGCCGGAGGCGCACATCGAGTGGGTCGCGTGAAAACCCCGGGAATTAATGACGGAGCAGCCGGCCGGCGCTGAAGTTTCCATGGCCCTTTCGCGGCTTCGGGCAACAACACTTTTAGGCTTCTCCGTGCATGTTGGTGCTGAGGTGGGAACGCCGCCGGAGCGGCTCCGCAACGATGCCGGCGCTGTCCGGGTGGAGGGCTGGCCGGCACACAAAGAGAACTTCTGGCCGGGCCGATGACAAGACAAACTGGCGGCTCTGTCCGCGAACTTCACCTGGGAAAAGTTGTTGGTTCGGAACACCTGTCGAACCCGGCCTATCCGCGCGGGCCGGGCTATGCAGGCTTTCCACCTGCTTGTGTTTCTTAGGCTCTCCATGAGGAACCGTGGCTGATCTGCAGTCCAATTCGTATGCCCCTCAAACTCTTCTCATCGACGCCGATGATACGCTCTGGGAAAACAACGTTTATTTCGAGCGCGCCATTGAGAAGTTCATCTCCTTTCTCAAGCACAACGAATTCTCTGCCGAGCAAGTACGAGAAGTTCTTAACGATGTGGAGCGCGAGAATATCGTGAAGCACGGGTACGGCCTTCACAGTTTTTCGTGTTCGCTGGTGGGTACGTTTGAGCGGCTGAGCGCGCGACCCATGACTCCCGCGTTGCGCGCGCAAATCACCGGCTTTACTCAGGCCATCGTCGATCACCCCATTGAGCTTCTGCCCGAAGTCCATGAAACGCTGCAGTATCTGGCGAGGCGGCATCGCGTCATCCTCGTCACCAAAGGAGCGCTGGCGGAACAAACGGGAAAGATCGAGCGATCGGGACTGAGCAAGTATTTTGCAGCGGCCGAAGTTGTTGCGGAAAAAGATCCCCTAACCTATCGCTCGCTGTGCGCGAAACATTCGCTGGCTTGCGACTCCACCTGGATGGTCGGCAACAGTCCGAAGTCTGACATTAATCCGGCGTTGGCCGCTGGATTGAACGCGGTGTTTATCCCGCACGGCGACACCTGGATTCTGGAGCATGCGGAATTGCACCCTGCTCCCCCCTCGCAACGCCTGCTGATCGTGGGTCGATTTGCGGAATTGCGCGAGGCCTTCTAGCAACCCCGCAGAAAACATCGGCTCTTCGCGGCGTTGACCTTGTCCGCGCCCGCGTAAAACGGCACCAAACTAACCAACATGCGCTTCTCGCCGCGCGTATTTCCGCATGGTACGCTCGTTTTGGTCAGCGTCGCCGCGCCGCTCATCGTGACCGTTGAGACCAACAATTTCCGCAGGCTGTTGCGCACCGTCGAGGCCCTATCGGAATTGGGGCCGGAACTGACCGCCGAGCGCGAATTCTCCGATGCGGCCCGGCGCATGCTTTCGGCCGTGATGGAAGCCGCCGGCGCCGCCGAGGGCGCTCTTTTCATTTACAACGATAAACCGGCGATTTTGACTTCGGTGGCGGCCGCGGGCTTCGCCATTCTGCCCGAGCCGGCCCTTATTCCACTGCTTCCCAAACATACTCACGCTCTGGCTGCCGCGGACGGGCCGATTGTGTTGAATGCGTCCACGTATTCGATCTTTCTCAGCTCCAATGGCAATGTCGCGCCCGAACTTTTCAAGTGCGTGGCTCCATTGAAAGCTGCGGGCAAACTGGCGGGAGTGGTGGGCCTGGGACGTCGCGGTGGCGACGCTCCCTATGAATCCGCGGATCTTGATGCGGTGGAGTTGTTGTGCAGCTACATCGGACTTGCGGTACAGAACCACGCGCTCTCGCAAACCTTGGCGCAGCGAGTGACGGAAAATCTGCGGCTCATGGCCGCGCTGCACGGGTTCTACGACACCGCCCTGGAAGCTTTCGCCACCGCGATTGACGTGAAGCACGTCGACATTCACGGCCACTCGCTGCGCGTGGGGCGCTATGCTGCCGCCATCGGCGAAGCCATGGGCATGGATGCCGGCGAGGTCGCGGCGCTGCGCAGCTCCGGCTATCTGCACGATATTGGCAAGGTTGCGGTTGACCGGCGATTGTTCAGCAAGGCGGCGGCGCTTGATCCCGAAGAATTTCGCGAAATGGCAGACCACACCGTGGTGGGCCATCAGATTGTGAGCAGCGTGCAATTCCCCTGGCCGAAGATTCACGAAGCGGTTCGCTGGCATCATGAAAGGTGCGATGGCTCGGGTTATCCCGACGGGCTGCGCGGCGACGAGTTGCCCATGCCCGTGCGCATCGTGGCCCTGGCAGACACTTTCGACGCCATGACCAGCAAGCGTCCTTACCGCGAATCGCTGCCCTTGGGAAATGCTCTGACCGATCTGATCCGAATGACGCCCCAAAAATACGATGCCGATGTTTTGCAGGCCTTCCTGATTCAAGTTCGCCGCGATGCCGTGGGCAGCAATCGCGTCCCGCTCT
>JASHRB010000063.1 GCA_030037575.1 Candidatus Sulfotelmatobacter sp.
GTTCGGGTTGGGTTGAAAAGTCTACCAATGGCCGAGGCTGCTTGTTGTTTGGGATGGCCAGGGCCCTTTGGATCGGAGCGGCGTGGTGAGGGACTTCCAGTGCCGCGTAGCGAAAGAACGACCGAATCGCCGTCAGGCGCAAGTTCCGGCTCCGTGCACCGTGCACCAGTGGCACGGTTGTTCTCCAAGTCATTCGGAAATGTCCGAGGAATGGTGTTAGCGCCAGTTTAAAACGGAGCCATTCCCGCCGGTCTGGAGTGAGCCATCTGGCCCTCGAACTGACATCTGTGCACACTTCCACGCGGGCCGCCAATCGGTAAGTTCAGCACGCCAGGATCGCGAATTTCTTTCCCGCGAAATCAACCATCCGTTCATCGGCGTCCTGCGTGAACGTCGTTCGATACGCGGATGACTTTATTATCACCGGCAGAACGAGAGAATTGCTGGAGCAGGAGATCAAGCCACTCGTCCAGCAGTTTCTGCGCGCGCGGGGACTCGAACTCTCGCCCGATAAAACGGTCATCGCACATATAAAGGATGCTTTGATTTCCTCGGACAGAATGTGCGGAAGTATAGAAACAGAAAGCTGCTCATTAAGCCCTCTCGAAAGAGCATTCGTGTGTTCGTGGAGGATGTCCGTGGAACTATTCGGGACTCGCAGTCGCCGACCGCAGCCCAGTTAATAGCGCGTCTTAATCCCAGAATCCAGGGATGGGCAAACTACCATCGGCATGTTGTCAGCCAGCAAGTCTTCGGTCAGGTGGATGACGCCGTCTTCCGGGGCACTATGGCAATGGGCACGCCGGAGATATCACACCAAGACAAGTGACTGGCTCATGCGCAAGTATTTTGGCCGACTCGGGAATCGTTCGTGGTGGTTCTTCGGCACGAAGAGCGAGACTGGTCCAAACCCAGAGAAAGTCTGGATCTTCCGCGCTGCGTATGTGCCGATTCAGGTCCGCAAGCATTTCATGTGCATCCTCGGCATCACGCGAGCGAGGTTCCAGCTTAATCGCTCGATCCAGGTTTTTCTCGGCCGTTTTGCTTTCATTGAGTGCCGCAGCGACTGCGCCCTTGTATAAAGGCGGAGCGTCATGGCCGTTGATCGCCTTGCGGAGCTCAAACAACTGTGTTGCTCATACGGCAACTCCATCGCAGGTACTTCACCGGCTCTCGCCAACCCGGTCATGACCAGGACGCCAACCAACGCGAGCCGAGCTATAGTTGCTGGAGTTCGCATATATCCCTGGGCACGTAGTGTGCAAAGGTTGACCCCGACTGCGCCTGGAGGAATTCGCTGGGGAAAAGGCTGAGCAAGAAAAGCGCAGACATCAAGAAGAGGAACATCTCACCCTCATATTTCTTCTACTCGTAACGTAATGCAGTGAGGGGATTCCCACGGATTGCGTGCCGCGTTGGCCATGAAGAAGCTAACAGACCGACAAAACAGAGAAACATCAAAACAGATGCCAGGACCGCTGGATCAATTGGGTGAACACCAAAGAGCAGACTCGAAAGTAGAGGGGTCACGCCGAGGGAAAGCGCAGACCCAACCAGGCCACCCAAAATCACCGCAGGCATGCTTCCGCGTAAAACCATCATCATGATTGCGCGCCGTTGGGCGCCTAGAGCCATGCGGATACCAATTTCCTTCGTGCGCCTGGTCACGACGCTGGCGGTCACACCATAGATTCCAATCCAAGAAAGTAACAGCGCAATTGCTCCCAGCGATGCGCACAGTGTGGCAACAAAACGACTTTGCATCCGGGCGTCGGACACATAATCATCCATGAGTCGGACATTCGCGATGGGAAGGTCTTTATCAAGCTTTGACATTTCCTGCCGGATCGAAGGGATAAGTGCTTGTGGAGACCCTTCGGTGCGCACGGTAAAGAACATATTCGCCCGAACGGCCAAGGCATATGGCAGGTAAAGCTGGGGACGGACTTGATTTGTCAGGGAATGGTATTGAACATGCTTCACAACCCCGATTACCTCGGCTACATCCCGATTGAAGTCGCCATTCACCAGATTCAGCCGCTTACCGATCGCTTCGCCATCGGGCCAAAGTTGTTTCGCAAGAGAATCGTCAACGATCACCACCTTGCGATTCGCCACTTCGTCAGATGTATCAAAATTTCTGCCGGCGACGAAGGTGATGCCAAGGCTATCAAAGAAACCTGGCAAAACCGAGCGATGATCCGCCATCAGCGTATTCTTTTCCTGTTGTGGCGCTCCTTCGCGCCAGAAATAGTCGTACCAATTAGGAAGACTGTCATCAAATGGCAGATGAGAAACAACACCCACCGAACGGACGGCAGGCAGAGTTGAAATACCTCTCTGCGCTTCGCGAATGAACTGGGTCGCCAGTTGAGGAGTCGGGTAGCGCACAGCGGGAAGTGAAATTTGAAAGGTCAACACGCCGATGGGGTTGAATCCGGGTTCAACCCGCAAGACATCGATAAATGTATGAATCAGCAGAACAGAGCTGGTCAGCAAGACGAACGTCAGTGCAACCTGACATCCGATCAGTAGCTGCTGGGACAGACGCTTACCTTCGGTGGTAGTTCTTGAGGTTTCTCTAAATACGGAAGCCGGTTTCACACCTCTTGCTCCGAGTGCCGGAGATAGCCCAAAGAAAATCCCGCAAAGCGCCGACACTATCAAATTGAACACGAGAACCGTGAAGCTAAATCCGGCTGGGGTCGTTCGCGCAATGCCTGCCGGTTGCAAAATCCACAAAATTCTAAGGATTCCGATGGAGAGAGCTAACGCCACCGCGCCGCCCAAAAATGACAAGAGCAGACTCTCGGTGAGTAGCTGACGAATGATTCGTGCTGGTGCCGCCCCTAACGCGGCTCTCAGTGTTATCTCCTTGCGGCGCTCGTTCGTACGCGAGATAAGCAGCATCGCTACATTCGCGCACGCAATCACGAGAACGAGACCGGTCCCGGCAAACAGCGCCAGCAGAGCGGGTCGGGCGTTACGAGCGACGTCTCCCTGCAGGGAGAGTGCCTGTAGACCAAGGTTCTGCTCCGAATATTCGGGAAACTCAGACCGCAGTTGCGCTGCGATGTTATCCAACTCGGCCTGTCCCTGTCGCAC
This sequence comes from Candidatus Sulfotelmatobacter sp., assembly GCA_030037575.1. Lineage (GTDB taxonomy): Bacteria > Acidobacteriota > Terriglobia > Terriglobales > Acidobacteriaceae > Sulfotelmatobacter. The sequence goes on from JASHRB010000063.1 coordinate 3,106, forward strand.
GGCTACACCGTCGCGAAGGCGCCCTATGATTCGAATGTAACCCTGATCGCGTGATTGCTTTGCCAGGTTCCATTGAAAGGGGAGGTATACGTCGACATTGGGTGGAACGCTCGCGCCTTCAGGGAAGATGAGCTTGAAACCAGCAGGGAGTACACCCACAACAGTGCACAAACTTCCACTTACAAGTATCGACTGCCCCACTATTCTTGGGTCTGACCCATAACGCCTTCGCCATAATTCGTAGCTGAGGACTACCACCGGCGACTTGCCGCCGCCTTCTTCTTGTGGCAGAAAGAATCTTCCCATATGCGGGCGAGCGCTTAAAAGAGAAAGAAAATTCGAAGTGACCAACCCTAGCTTGACCTGCTCAGGTTCTCCCTGGCCGGTCAATGCCGCGCTTTGCACCCAGATCCCGGCAAACTGCTCAAAAAGACGGCTGCGCTCGCGGAGCGAAATGAGCTCGGGACCGGAGGAGGGCGCGCGTTTTTCCTTTCCGAACGCGGACCATATGACCGCTAATCGATTCGACTCAGGATACGGCAAGCGCTGTAGCAGAACTGAGTTGACGACGCTGAAAATAGCGGTGTTGGCTCCGATTCCAATCGCGAGCGTAAGAATTGCCGCTAATGTGAAGAGCGGTTTTCTTCCCAGCATCCGGCCGCTGTAATGTAGATCTTGCCGTACCGTATCAACCATTGCGGCGATTCCGAAGTTGCCTGTGTCTTTGGTTGATTCTGGTGCTTGTATCTCTCGCAAGCGATTTGAATAGGCGGGGACGTCTCTGTTCATCTCAGAGACAGCCTGCTGCTCCGGCACACGATTTTGCACCTTCTTGCTTCGGTTGATTCCCGCGCGCGCTAGATCGTTCGAAAGCGCAGGCCAATCGCCAACGTGCAGCTTGGCCTTCGATATGGCTTCCTGCTCGCTAAGTCCCAGTTGGAGGCTTTCGCGATAGGCCTCATCCAATTGCTGCGCGAGTTCTTCGATTATGCCTGCCTCACGTTCAGGCGCGCAGTTGGGCAACGACAAATGCTCTCGTACGTACTCCACCCAATTAGGCATAACTCGAACTCACTACGCGATTGATTGTAGCCACAAAATCTTCCCAGGCAGTGCGTTCGGCCGCAAGAAACTTACGGCCCTGCGCCGTAAGGCGATAGTATCTCCTGCGCCGCTCCCCAGAGCGTTCGACCCACCGGCCCGAAATCAAGCCCCTGCCTTCCA
>JASHRB010000006.1 GCA_030037575.1 Candidatus Sulfotelmatobacter sp.
ACCATCGAATCGCAGACCGATTGGCTGGACGAAACGGTGGCGCCGCAAACAATTCGGCTTTTCGAGCAAACCATTCTTCGCTGCGATTACTTGTTCAGCAATTCAGCCTTCGTCGGGCGGAGTCTCGAAAAGAACTACGGCCTGAGGAGTGAAGTGGTTCCAACCGGGGTCGATACCACTTTCTTCACTCCCAATTGTGAGCGACCGGCGAATCCACGGCCTCGCGTTCTTTTTGTTGGCTCGCTGCGCATTTTCAAGCAGCCACAACTCGTTTTAGACGCAGCAGAACGTTTTTCCCGCGCCGATTTCGTCCTCGTTGGCGACGGCGCTCTCGCTCAGTCTTTGCACGAACGCGCAAAATCAATGGCAAACGTAAGCATGAAGGGACCGCTCAGTCGCGCTGAGGTTCGCGAGGAGTATCGCAAGGCCGACATTTTTTTGTTTCCCTCGCGGTGGGAGGGGTCGCCGCGTGTGCTGATGGAGGCGGCAGCATGCGGTTTGCCGGCAGTTGCGCGCCGGGATTATGAAGCCGAATCAGTAATTGACGGCCAAACCGGCTTTCTGACGGCATCGGACCAGGAAATCATGATACGTCTTGGCGAGCTGCTTGCGGGCGGCCAATTGCGCAGAGGATTCGGCGCCGCTGCCCGTCGCCACATTTCTCGCTTCAGTTGGGAGGTTATTGTTCCCCAGTGGGAGGCTATCTTTGCTCGCTTGGCAGAGACTCGCAGACAGGCTGCATGATCTCAGAACGGCTAACAGGGTGAGGAGTTGGTTTGCCATCGCTAACTGTGCCGCTCATTCTCGTACTTAATTCATTCGTTGAGCCTGCGCTTTGAGACCGAAACTTGTCATCATCACCGAGATTATTGCTCCCTACCGCATTCCTGTCTTCAATGCATTGGCAAAGAGAAACGAGTTAGACCTCCATGTCATCTTTCTTTCCGAAAACGATCCCAGCCTTCGCCAATGGCGGGTGTACAAAGAGGAGATCGAATTTAAATATGACGTGCTTCCGTCATGGCGGCGGCGAGTCGCGCACTTCAATCTATTGGTTAATCGTGGCATCGCGACGACGCTTGGCCGCATCGCGCCAGATGTTGTCGCGTGCGGGGGGTATAGCTATCTCGCCGCCTGGCAGGCCGCTTATTGGGCGAAGGCGCGGCGAGTGCCATTGATGCTCTGGACCGAGAGCACGGATTCAGATGCAAGGAGCGGACGCCGCATTACGGAATCTTTGAAGCGACACTTTTTGAATCTCTGCCAGTCTTTTGTCGTACCCGGAATCGCATCGACGAACTACTTGCGTAGTCTGGGCATTTCGCAGAATCGCATCTTTATTGCCTCGAATGCGATTGATATCGACCGATTTTCCCAGCTATCGGAAGAGGCACGCGGCCACAGACGCCCGCCGCACGATCTTCCCTCTCGATACTTCGTCTACGTCGGCCGATTGGTTCGAGCCAAAGGAGTGTTCGATCTTCTCGAAGCCTATTCGCGCCTGGCGCTCGAAATTCGCGACGACATCGGACTGGTTTTTGCGGGCGACGGCCGAGATCGCGCCGAATTGACGCAACTCGCGGCGCGAATCAAACCCGGCAACATCCGGTTTCCGGGATTCATACATCGTGATAAGTTGGTGCGGTTCTATACTTTCGCAGAAGCGTTGGTTTTTCCGACGCATAGCGAACCCTGGGGATTGGTGGTCAACGAAGCAATGTGCTGCGGCTTGCCCGTCATTCTCACGAATGTTGCCGGATGCGCGGCTGACTTGGTACAAAACGGATGGAACGGTTTCGTTGTCCCGCCGGAAGACGCGTCAGAGCTTGCCGCTGCAATGATGCATCTCGCAGCCGATTCGAGCTTGCGCGCAGAGATGGGAGCTAGAAGCGTGCGGCGAATTCAGGCTTACTCCCCGGTAGCCTGGTCTGAAGGAATCGTGAGAGCCGTCAGCGCAACGTATCAGGCGGGTTGATGAAGAGCCAAACTCAAATGGTTCTTCTTGCTCTGGGCGTCGCGGGTTTGGCGATGTTGCTTGTCGCGGCCGTGCGCATGCCCGGTCCCTTCGCCAATGTGAATCTGCTGGGGGGTATCATCGCGCTGCAAATCGCCTGCCTCTGCCTGTGGCATTTCGAATCCGTATTTTTCCCGCTGCTCATGGGAACATTTCTTCTCGCCGGGTTATTCCTTCCCCTTAGCGGTGTTGCCACTTCGTTGCGCTGGTTATTTCTAGCGGTGGGCGCTCTTGGTGGCTTGGTCATTTGGACCAGGAATCCCCGCACGCGCCGTCTCGGAGCCTTCCATCTGATCGCGGTATTTTGCGTTGCATCCGCACTACTGTCGGCTGCAGTTTCGGAAGTCCCGCAGACAGCTTTGCTCAAGGTCGCAAGCCTTTTTCTTCTGTTTCTTTACGCATCGACTGGAGCGCGATTGATCATCGTCGATAGAGCAAGGCAATTTGCCGAAGGTTTGATACTGGCTTGTGAGTTGCTGGTTTATTTCTCGGTAATTTGCTACTTCATTTTACGGGTCGGCATTTTTGGAAACCCCAACGGATTAGGAGCTATTATCGGGACGATCGCAATTCCGGTCTTGCTCTGGGCTGCGGCAATTTCAGAAACTCGCTGTTTGCGGCAGCGCAGACTTTTTGCCTTGATCCTTTGCGCAGCACTGTTGTACTCTTCCGATTCGCGCGCATCGATTCTGGCCGCCACTGTCGCCCTGCTCGTCTTTACCATTGTCTTCCGGCATCAGCGTCTGCTGTTGCAATGCCTTTTTGTCTCGTTGCTGTTTCTCGCCGCAATTGCGGCCCTCTATCCTTCGCACGTCGAGGATCTGGTGGCTTCCGTCGCGGAGAGAATTGTTTACAAGGACCATGGCGCTGCCGTCGGCGTTTTCGGATCCCGCTTTTCTCCGTGGGAAGAGACTCTGGGAGGCATGAAACGGCACCCGTGGTTCGGCAGCGGCTTCGGAACCAGTGAACTGGGGAACGCGCGGCCCGATCGCACATCTTCGGTTTACACGGCGGAAGGAACGAACCGCGAGCACGGCAGCAGCTATCTGGC
>JASHRB010000064.1 GCA_030037575.1 Candidatus Sulfotelmatobacter sp.
CACTGGTGAGCTGTGCCCAAGGGCTCATGCTGAGCGGCAGCTTTTGCCGCGAACGATCTCTGTCCCCATCTTCGCGGCGGCCAAGGTTCTCCGCGCAGTGATCTAAATTAGCGTTCTGCGTGTCAGCAAAAACCAAAAAACCCGAGAGAGGGGCATCTCTCGCGCCCTACCGCCTTGTCAGGGGAGATCGAGTGTCATCTTCAGAGAGGCATCAATGCTTGTCATGACCGGCTTGCCGAACTTCCCGCTGGGTGCAGCCAAGCGGGTCTTGCTAATGGCGCGAACTTGTTCGCATAGAACGATTGAATCCAGGGTCAGGCCGGCGGTTCCAGCAGGCACCTTGACGTGACTTGGATAAAACTTCTTTTGATTCGCGGCCTCGGTAATGGAGCCGATCGCCCTACCGGGCTGAATTTATCAAGTGCATCTGCGCTGACAACCAGAAGGCAGAATTGAAGGCGGTGGGGGCCTAGCACCAAAAAGTTAAACCCGAAGTTACGAGCGGCGGGTCAGAAGCAAATTCTCTTGGACGGAGAAAGCAACGAGCGCCATGTTTTCCGCGCTTCGCTCGGGAGGACAAGGCCGGGTGTTACACTTTTTCTTTACCCATCCTTGGCGCTTGCCTGGAGCCGTTTCTCCCATGTCTGAAGCTCAAATGCCCACCCCGAGAACTCGTGTGGTTCGTGAAGCCCATCGTGGAGTTTACGACCGCCAAACCGCGTACGCCATACTCGATGAAGGATTTCTCTGCCACGTCGGTTTCTCGGTTGAGGGGCAACCGTTCGTGATTCCGACCCTGTACGGCCGCCAAGGCGACAGTCTGTTTCTTCACGGCTCGGCCGCAAGCCGCATGCTGAGGCAGATGAAGCAAAGCCTGCCGGTTTGCGTGACCGTCACGCTGGTCGATGGACTGGTGCTGGCGAGATCGATCTTCAATCAGTCGATGAATTACCGGTCGGTGGTGGTCCTGGGCAAGGCTACGTTGGTCGACGATCCAGGGGGAAAGCGGGAAGCCTTGCGCTTGTTTTCCGAACACGTCATTCCAGGCCGCTGGGCCGACGTGCGACCGCCGAATGAACGCGAACTGAAGCAGACTTCGGTACTGCGCCTGCCGATCGAAGAATTTTCTTCCAAAGTCCGCACCGGGCCACCGGTGGACGATGAGGAAGATTATTCGTTCCCCACCTGGGCCGGGGTGGTGCCGTTGGAGATGAAGTCCGGGGATCCGATTGCGGATGAGCGAGTTCCGGCTGGGCAGGCCGTTCCAAAATATGCGCAGCGCTACGCGCGCAAGCCATGACCTTCGCTCCCGGCTTAGCCCCGAAAAGGCCGGTTTCTCGTTGACCGGTTCCGCCCTCTGTTCGGAGGATGGACTTGTAGTTGGCGACCGGTCTGGGCGTTGGCCTTGAACTCTTTGCCCGTCCCGAGCAAGAGTTCTATATCTGAAGTTTTTCAGGGAGAGCAGCATTGCCGTGGATTTTTGTGTTGGACGAACAGGCGTGGCCGGTGGCGCGATGGTAGGTACTCCGCACCCGTCGCCAGCAAAACTGTAGACCAACTTCGACTTGGGTTCGTCCCAGTCGATTCCGGTAATGGGTTCGAGTCCGCAGCCGAGAGTCTGCACGAACGCCGATCCGTCCCGGCCGGACCAGGCAAAGGCACCGTGTCCCGAAGGCGCGCTCTTGCGCTTGAGCTTGTTGGGGGCATCGAGAAAAAGCCAGGCCAGAGCATAAGGAGAAAAGTGACGGAGCATGGCAACCTCCATCGGGGACGGGCCGGCGGGAGCCCGCCAAAAGATCTCGTAACGCCGTTCTGGCCACGCAAATTTCGGCCCAATGGCCAGAGGCTCAGGGAATTAGCAAAAGCTTACCGGTCGTTCGTCGCCCTTCCAGATCGCGGTGCGCGCGCTGCGCTTCGCCGAGAGGATACCTGTGCTCGATGCGCAGCTTGAGCTTTCCCGACGTGATCATGTCAAACACTGCACCAGAGCGCGCAACCAGCTCGTCGCCAGTGGCGATGTAGTTCCCCAAGGTGGGCCGGGTCACATAAAGCGATCCTCTTTGCGACAGCACGATCAAGTCAACTGGGGGCACGGCGCCGCTCGACGCTCCGAATAGCACCATCATGCCGCGAGGCCGGAGCAGGTTGAGACCCTTTTCGAAAGTGGTTTTGCCGACCGAATCGTAAACGACATCTACTCCCTTGCCGCCGGTGAGCTTTTTGGTTTCGGCTTCGAAATCGGATTGAGTGTAAAGAATCACTTCATCCGCGCCAGCGTCGCCAGCGAGCTGGGCTTTCTCGGCAGTAGAAACGGTTGCGATCACTCGCGCGCCGATGTCGTCAGCCATCTGGGTCAACAAAAGGCCGACCCCGCCGGCGGCCGCGTGAATCAGAGCGGTCTCGCCTTTCTTCAGAGGATAAGTGTCGTGCGACAAATAATGCGCGGTCATGCCTTGCAGCACGGCGGCGGCAGCTTGCTGGTCGGTGACCCCGGCCGGAACCGGAACCAGGCGGTCGGCGGGTACGGCCGCGTACTCGGCGTACGAACCCAGGATGCCGGTCCAGGCAACGCGGTCTCCGGGCTTGACCGACTTGACCTCCGCGCCCACGGCAACAGTGGTTCCCGCGCCCTCCTGGCCCAAAATAAAGGGAGTCAGCGCTTGGTAGCGGCCTTCGCGGATGTAGACATCGATAAAGTTAACGCCTGAGGCCGCCAGCTTCACGACCGCTTCATTTGCTTTGGGCTGCGGAGTTGGCACATCCACGAACTCCATCGCCTCCGGCCCGCCGACTTGCTTTACTTGCATGGCTTTCATGGTGCGGTTGGATTCCCGGTTTGGGGAAAAAGATTCCCGATTCGTTCCTCCCTAGCCGTCTGCGAACATGCCTGCTCTGCTACACTGTCGCGTTCGGGGAAAGGAGCCGGTTTCTCATGGCTGAAAAAAAACCCCAGACTTTCGCCAATCACGCGCGCCGCGATCCGCTATTTCATTTCTTCACTGTGCCGGTCTTCATGCTGGCGGTCATCGCTGCGCTGCTGCATTTTATCCGCCATCCCGGCTGGCACTCGGGTGCTTTTTTTGTCCTGTCCGTAGCGGCGCTGATTGCGGTTTTCAAGCTTCGCCTTTATGCGCTTCGCGTTCAGGACCGGGTGATTCGTCTGGAGGAGCGGCTCAGACTGGCGACGTTGTTGCCGGAGCCCTTGCGCTCCCGCATGCCGGAATTGACCGAGGACCAGCTTATCGCCCTGCGGTTTGCCGCGGATGGCGAACTACCAAAACTGACCGAGCGAGCGCTCAGTGAGCACCTGTCCCGGGCCGACATCAAGAAAGCGATCCAGGTCTGGCGACCGGACTACTGGCGGGTCTAGGCGACACCCTTCACAGCCGAACAGCCCGGTCCCGAATCTTGCATTGGCAGAAACCTTTAGCTCAGGTTTTGACGTCTGAATAGGTCGGTACGGTAACCCCTCTTGACGGTGCCGGAAGTAACCGGCGGCGAGCTTTTTCGTCGTTGACCTTGGGGGGGCTGCGGGTTAGGATTTTTTGATAGAATTCAGCCCATTGTAACCGCAGCGGCCAACACGTATCTCATTGATAATTATGAGAGTTGCAAAACTCCAAATCCGGATCGCGATGCTCGCCGCAGCGGCCCTTGCCGGTTCCGCCTGCCAATCGGCCAAGAAACCCGCCGCTTTGCTTCCCGCGCAAGCTGCCGCGCCGGCGGTGATGGCAAAATCTGAGCCCCCGGCGCCGGCGGCCGCGCAGCCCTCGGCCGCCAGCGTTCCGCCGAGCTCCCAGGAAAAGACTCAGCCTGAAAACGCAGTATCGCAGCAAGACCAGTCCAGGGCGCAGCCTGCGCCACCAGTCGGGGACGCGGTCGGCGATTTGATCGCCCAGGTCGAGAAGGACTACCAGGCGGGCCTGGACGCCTTTCATGCCGGCAACAGCGACGAGGCAAAACAGGATTTCGACAAGGCCTGCAATGCCTTGCTCGACAGCAAGGTTGATATTCGATCCGACGACCGGTTGGAGAAGGAGTTTGAGCGGATCGTCCAGGGCATCGATCAGTTGAATCTTGGCGATTTGGATACCGACGCCGACGCTCAGAAGTCAGAACCGGCACCCATCGATGAAACCAATGGCATCACCCCTTCCGCCGACGCCCGGTTGAAAGCCAAGGCCGAAGCCGAAGTCAGTTCCACGCACTCTGATCTTCCCTTGATGATGACCGACCAGGTCGCCGGGTACATCAGCTACTTCTCGAACCGGGGAAGAGGCTCATTTGAGCGCGCCTACGCCCGCTCCGGCCGCTACCACGACATGATGGTCTCGATTCTCAAAGAAGAGGGGGTTCCTCAGGATCTGATTTATCTAGCGCAGGCCGAATCGGGATTTCATCCTTTGGCGGTTTCTCGGGTCGGCGCGCGGGGGATTTGGCAATTTATGGGCACGCGCGCCCGCGGCTACGGCTTAGAGCGCAGCATGTGGATTGACGAACGCCAAGATCCGGAGAAATCCACCCGCGCGGCTGCCCGCCACCTGCGAGACCTCTACGCCCAGTTCGGGGATTGGTACTTGGCCATGGCGGCGTACAACTCAGGCCCAGGCACCGTGCAAGCTGCGGTTA
>JASHRB010000065.1 GCA_030037575.1 Candidatus Sulfotelmatobacter sp.
TTGGCGAAGTTGAATACGTTGTAGAAGCCTACGTTCGGCTCAATCGAGTAGCGATCGTGGAACGTGTGCCTCCAGCTTAGGCGGAAGTCCGTTGCCTTGAGCCAGGGGAAAGTCAACTGATTGGGGAAGGTATTCGGTACGGTCGGCGCGACGGCGCCAATCGTCTGCAACTGGGCAACGGTAAACAGGCCATTCGAGACCAGGACATGTCCGGCGGGCGTCGGCTGGTTGCCTTGCGTCGCATTGTAGTTGTCGATGGCGGCGTTCAATCCGGCGAGGCCGAAGCTGCGTTCATACGAACCGTTAGTGGTGCCGGGCATGGGCTCGCTGATGCTGCCGCTGCCATCGAAGTTGGTCTGGAAGATCTGGCCCCCGGTTCCGGTGTCACCGATGATGACCGGGCTGGAAAGCGGGCTGTAGAAGTGGGCGATGATGCCGAACTGGAATCCGCCGGGCACTCCAAAGTTGCCGCCGAACGAAATCTGGTGTGTACGATCGAGCAGCGACGGCCCCATGTATTTCAGCGGGTTGTCGTTGTCGGAAGCCTGCAGGACGAAATCCTGATCGCTGACGCCCACAGGATTCGAGGGTGCGAAGTTGCCCTGGTAGCCCATGGGATCGACGAAACGGGAGAGCGAATAGGACACCTGGAAGTTGGCCGCCTTCACCCCGCGCATCGGGTTGGCGACGTTGTCGACGAGTTTGAGCTGCAGCGCGTTGTAAACCGAGCGGCTGACCGGCATCAGAAAAGAAGTCTGGCCGTAGGCGCCGTTGATGCCGGGAAACGCGCAGGGATAGCCGAGCGTGCTGCCCGCCGGTCCCAGTGCGCTTGCCGTGGGAGAAACCGCATACAGGCACGATGACCCGGTGTCGAGCGAAGTGCCAAGGCCGAAGGCCGCGTAGTTCGAGATGGTCGCCCCTGCGGCGATCGCGCAATCGGTCGCGGCGGCGGAAAAGCTGTCAGCGCAGCCAAACGAGCTGTTGGTATTGGCAATCGCCGATCGCGCGGAGGCCAAGTCGAAGTGGCGAGCGGCGCCGACCTGGTTGACATCCACGTTCAGCAACGCGCGCGTCTCGACATTGCGCAGGTAATCGGCACTGAGAACCATGCCCGGGCGGAATTGGTGCTGAACTCCGGCGTTCATCTGCACGGCGCGCGGGGTGACGTAATTCGGACTAAACAGGCCCTCGCCGTTTGCCGAGTTGATGTTCCCACCGGTCGCGAGCAAATCGCCGACGAAACTCGGGTTGGGCAGATTCAGATTGAACGGCGAAACGGACTGGTAGTAATTCTGAAAGGCAGCTAAGGGGCCGGCTGCCGCCGCGATCGTACCGGCGCAGTAGCTTGCCCCGGTCGCCGGATTCAGTCCTTCCACCGCATCGATGGTGGTGGTGCCGCTAGGAATGGGCACCGGTGCCGCCGCGCCGTTCAAGCAAGCGAGCGGTGCCGAGAGAAATGCTCCGGTTTGCAGGCGGAAGGGGCGATCGAAGAGAACGTTGTTGTAGATCACGTTCTCATAGTAAAGGCCGATGCCTGCACGAATGCTCGTCTTACCCTGGCTGGTGGGATCCCAGGCAACGCCCAGTTGCGGAGCGAAGTTCTTGTTCGGGTTGGGAATCGCATCGCCGAATCCCGGGAATGCGGCGTTGATCGCGGCGATGGAACCGAGGTCGCTGTCTGTGCGGCCGGTATCACGCTCCCAACGCAGGCCGGGGGTGATGGTCAGATTACGCAGAACCTTCCAGGTGTCGCCGATGTAAACAGCAGTGCGGTTATCAGGACCGAGGCCGCCGGCGGGGAAACCGAGCGCGGGTTCGGTGGTCGAATAGCCCTGGCCGTTGCCGATTTCGGCTTCGAGCATCGTATCGGCGGTTGGATCGGTTGCGGAGAAGGGCGTGTTGCCGTAGACCTGAGGATCGATCTTGAAGAAGCTGGCGAAGCCGCCACCCTGGATGTGGTTCCAGCTTCCGCCGAAGCGGATGATGTGCTTGCCCCAGACCCGGCTGCCGTCATATTTCGTCTGGTGGTCGCTCTGCGGCGTGCTCTGCGGCGCGAGCAGGTTCGGGCCGACGGTGAAAGTTCCGATGTTGATGCTGACCGCATAATTGGCGAAGGGAAGGCTCGATCCGCGAGTGCCGTCGACGATCTGGTTCTGGAATTTCAAATAGGAGAAGCGAACCGAGTGGGTGAACGCGCCGGTGTTGAAGTCGAGGCCGGCGACATCGTTCCGGGTGTAGTCCTTATTGTGATAAACCTGAAAGCTGGATGGAAAAAAGGTCGCGAAGGTCGAGTTGTCGAAATAGTTAAAGCGGCCGAACAGGCGGGCGCTCTTGCTGAGCGAATAATCGACGCGGGCCATCAGTTCGTTCTCGCCGAATGGCGCCTGGAAGGTTCCCGAATAAGCCGCAAGTGAGCCGGTTTCAGCAACCGGCGCGGCGAGATGCTGCAGCGTACGCTCGCCGTCGAGGAAGAAGAAAAGTTTGTCCTTGATCATTGGCCCCCCGAAATCGCCGCCTTCCTGATTGCGTTGGTAGGGCGCAGCAATGAGCGGGCCGAGTCCGGTAGTTGGATTGGCAGTTGCGGGATTGATAGGGGAAGGCAACGCCGCTCCTCCGACCGCGCTGTCGCGATACGTACCATAGGCTTCGCCATGGAAAGTATTCGTTCCGGATTTGGTGGTGACGTTGACCGCGCCGGACGAAGTGAGGTCGTTCGAAAGATCGAGGCTCGATTGCGCGAGCGAGAATTCTTGGATGCCGCTGGCGGGAATGTCTTCGGTCGTGGTGCCCACGGTTTCGTCCGAGACATCGACGCCATCAACGTCGATGCGCGCCGTACGGCCGAATCGTCCGCCGAATGAAATCGAAGAGTAGCCGACTTTTGTGGGATCGAAATTTTCGCCGTCCTGAATCTGGACGCCGGGCTCAAGCTGCGCGAGATCGAGGAAGTTGCGGCCGTTGACGGGAAGATTTTCGATCTGCTGCGCGGTGAGCACGCCCTGCACTTCAGCCTGCTCGGTGTTGACCTGAACTTCGCTAGCCTGAACTTCAACGACGGTGCTTTCCTGGCCGAGTTCGAGAGTAATGTTTCCGTTGCAGGTGGTGTTGACCCGGACGTCGAGAGCCAGTTCTGCCGTCTTGAAGCCTTTGGCTTCGACTCGTACTTTATAAGCGCCGGGAACCAGCGTGGACGAGGTGTAGAGGCCGGAAGCACTGGTCGTGACACGAATGGTTTGTCCCGTAGAACCAGTGATCGTGACCTTTGCGTTCGCGACTACTGCCCCTGTCGCATCGCTTACGGTTCCGGCAATACCGCCAGTCGAAACCGTAGTCTGAGCGAGCAAGGATGAAACAAAGACAACAGAAAACATCAGCAGAACCAACAAGACGGGGCACGCACCGCTGCGGAAAGTTTTCAACATATAAATATGAACCTGCCTTTCGGGGATCGAAATATTAAGCTCGGGATGTTTAGCACACCTAGGCAGTGGCAGCTGCAGGATTGTAAACAGCTGGTGAGAACATCCAACTTCCAGAAACCTTAGAATCCCGAACTAGCTCGGGTCGAGCCCAATTGATGTCAAGGAGTGCAATTTAGCGACCAAGCCGGAGAGGAGGACGCATCGCGTGGCTATGGTGATGATGAGTAATGATTTAGACTTTCTCATCAAGGGGCTTTCCGAATTCAGCGCCAGGCCGAAATCGGCCGCTCGGATACGGAAATGCGTAGCCTCACTGTGGAAAAGGAAATTGAGCAGAAGCAGCACATGCTAACCATGTGTTTCGCTTGTGTGGATTCGCTTTGCGGTCACAGGGGCCTTGCGGGATTTTTATTTTGCTGCGCTTACCGACTTCACCGTGATCGTATCGCCGTTGACGGTGCCGGTCACTTTAGCCTTCTCCCATGCCAGCGTATTCAGTTTGCTCACAGTGCTGTCGTCTGAAGTGTCGAGCGTGTAAACCTTGTCGCCCACAACTAAAGCGTAGTGGGCTCCCTGCTTCACGCAAGCGCGCACACAATCGGCGGGGCTGATTCCCTTCTCCTTGTGCTGGGCCCCGCACATGCTGTCGCTGATTTGTCCAGTTAGAGTTTGCGTGCTGGCAGCGAAAGCGGGCGCTGCGCCGAGGCTGGCGCCAATTATCAGAGCCGCTACACCGAGCTTGAGAATTCGTAAGCGAGACATAAATTCCTCCACGCTATTTCTAGCGCCATGTTTGTTTCCCTGATTTTGGATGCAAGTACGGCGAGAGAAGGCTACCACTTTGCGCTCGGCTGGCAAGGGGACGGCGACACTGCCAGGAGACCCTCTTACAAGTTGATCAGCTACCATCGTCTGGTTCCGAACCACTTGCGCACACCCACCATTGCGTACCGCCCCCAGGGCCCGTTATTGCCCAGGTCGGCGATGCCGAGATAGGTGTCGCGTGCCCCCAACCGATCAAAGAGAAAATGCTGGGTCACGCGAAATTCGAATCCCTTCGCGATGTAAACTCCTGCACCCCACGAGTGCTCGATGCCAATTGCATCCGGCGACCAGGTATAAAGCGTTTGCGGAACATTCTTGCCAAAGAGAAATGACGGCGCACCGAACAGCATAAAGCGGCGGAGTTGTCCGCGGCCAAATGGACGCACTTCGAGCGTTCCCGACAACATGTAGCGGGCAAACATGCTGCAGGGCGCATTCACGCCACCGTATTGCCCGGCGTTGCCGGCGCAGATGTTGGGATCGATTTCGTTATGCGGAGGGGCGA
>JASHRB010000066.1 GCA_030037575.1 Candidatus Sulfotelmatobacter sp.
CTCCGGCATCCCCGCTTCTTCCAGCAGTTCAACGAATTTCGCGGCAATGGTCGGCGAATCGCTCGACGGCTTCAGAATGACCGTGTTGCCGCTGACGATCGAAGCCATCGTCATGCCCGCCATAATCGCGCACGGGAAGTTCCACGGAGGAATCACCGCGCCCACACCCAGCGGAATATAAGTGAGCGAATCGCGCTCCCCGGGCAGTTGCACAGGCGTTTCGGCTTGGGCGAGGCGCAAGGCTTCACGGGCATAGAACTCAGCAAAGTCGATGGTTTCGGAAATGTCAGCGTCGGCCTCGCCCCAGTTCTTGCTGACTTCGAAAACCAGCCACGCCATGTAATCCATTTTGCGGCGGCGCATCAGGTCGCCCACGCGCAATAGCAGCCCGGCACGCTCTTCCACCGACGTATACTTCCACGATGCAAAAGCTTTTAGGGCGGCATTCATCGCCGGCTCGACGTGCTCCTTGCCCGACTTCTGATGTACGCCGACAATTTGCGAGGGCCGCGACGGATTCAGCGACTTGATCTTGTCGGCGGTCCTGATGCGCTGCCCGCCGATGATCAAGTCATACTCGCGGCCAAGCTGCCCGCGAACACGCTCGATGGCGGCGCGCATTTGGCGCGCGTTCTCTTCGTGGCGAAAATCATAAAGCGGCTCGTTGATGAACGCTTGATGCGATGATGACGACGTGCGTAGCCGCACGGCGGCTTCGGCGATTGCCATGGGGGGATCCTCAGGAATGAATTTTGATGTCCTGCGCAAGCCAATTTTAACACCGTGGAAGCGGCCTTTTCCGCGCGCTCATTGGATTCGGCGGGGAGAAGTTTCCATTCGGTGGTGCACGGTGGGTCGGCTTGCCGCCAAATGAAAACGGCTGCCTCAACATTCGTCGGCTGCCCGCCATGGCCCGGCAGGGCAAACGGAGCGCCGCCTCTTCCTCGCCGTGAGCCGGCAGGCCCAGGGCGGGGACTACGGTATGTTTGCGGATGACAGTATGGGCTGGACTCGCGCTGCAGCATCAGAGCGGTCATGGACGGGAAATAGACGGGAAGGCATTTGCGCGTATTTACCGGAAGCCTCGCGGCATGATGGTGGCCCCTTCATCGGTCTCGAATGGTAGACTCAAACCTTTCCTCGAGGCGAAATTATGGATATCCACCAAGTCGGCGTCATCGGCGCAGGCACCATGGGCAACGGCATCGCCCATGTGTTTGCGCGCCGCGGATATTCGGTCGTCTGGTGCGACGTCGAGCAGCGCTTTCTTGATCGCGGGCTAGCGACCATAACCAAAAATCTCGAGCGCGAAGTGGCCAAGAGCAAGATCACGGCGGACGACAAAGAGAAAGCACTGAAAAATATCCAGCCGGTGATCGAACCTAGGCGGCTGGCCGATTGCGACTTTATGGTGGAAGCGGCGACGGAGAAATTCGAAATCAAAGCGGAAATATTTCGCGATCTCGACCGGCTCGCGCGACCAGAAGTCGTCGTCGCCTCCAATACGTCGTCGATTTCGATCACCAAACTTGCCGCGCTGACCCGACGTCCCGAACAAGTGATTGGCATGCACTTTTTCAATCCGGTGCCGGTGATGAAACTGATCGAGGTAATTCGCGGCCTGGCCACCTCGCAGGAAACCTTCACAACCGTCCGTGATCTCGCCATCAAGCTGGAAAAGACTCCGGTCGAAGTCCGCGACGCGCCCGGATTTGTCTCCAACCGTGTGCTGATGCCCCTGCTCAACGAAGCCATGTATGCGGTGATGGAAGGCGTGGCCACACCCGAAGCGATCGACGAGGTGTTCAAGCTGGGCATGGCGCATCCCATGGGGCCGCTGACGCTAGCGGATTTTATCGGCCTCGACGTTTGCCTCGACATCATGCGCGTAATGCAGGATGGCCTCGGCGATCCCAAGTATCGCCCGTGCCCCCTGCTCATCAAGCTGGTCGACGCAGGCTGGCTGGGGAGAAAGAGTGGCCGCGGATTCTACAAATATTGAGGATTCTCGTCACCGCTCGGGCACAACGTGCACAAGGGCGTTCCTTGGGTGATTTTTCTCCGTGTCTTCCTGAACTTGCTCCACCGTAGATTTTTGTCCCCAACGCCCATAAACTCGAGGCGGTCTGACATTCTTCATGTTTCATCCCCCCCGGTCTTCAGCCGAGGCGGGATGGCGTTGGAAGGGTCGTCTTCCCGTGAAACGAGCAAGTTGGCTTTTCAACGCGGTTTTAATGGGATGTATCCTGGTGGGGCGGACGGTCGCACAAGCGACCAATCGCCCACTGGAGAGCCCTCCGGACACCCAGCGCCCGATCGGATTCGAACAACAGACAGTCGACGAAAAGCCGTCTCCGCAGCAGACGGAGCCTTCGCAGCCCAAGCCGCGAATACATATACCCGTGCTCGGAACGCCAAATGAGTTTGCCCTGGCAACCGCTCTGGAATATTACGAGCCTGAACCTGGATTCAACAGGCAAGACCGTGACATCGGTCTGCAAGTGGCTCGGGCTGCGCTGGCGGCGCACTTTCGGCGCGGATGGGAGTTCCAGTTTGATATATTGGCAATTCGCGCCAGAGGCACAGCCATTCTCTCCTCCACTCCGCCGATTCCGCCGCCGGTGCCAAGCGATGCCCTGGGCGTGGGAGCGGGACCTCTGGCATGCTGGAACGTCTTGCAATTCAGCCGCTGGCGCCTATCTGTGGATGCTCAGGGGGATTTGATTCTCAACGATCGGCCCTTCCCTCCCCAGGGCACGAGTTACGACTTCTTCCTCCGCGCTGGCGGAGAAGTCAGCGTTCGAGTGAGCGATGGGTATTGGGTGGAGTCTGCTTTTCGTTTTGCCCACATTTCCAATGGCCTCGGATTCGATTCGGGCAACCCCAGTTGGCAAGGAAGGGAACTCTCAATCGGCATTCGGCGAACGTTCCGCCCGTACCAGGAAACCGAGCGCAAAACCACGCTTCCCGTTTCTGGAGAGGCCAACGACAAAGAGAAGGCATGGATCACCAGCGCTGAATACTACTGGGCGATGCCGGGATCGAATCTGCAAAATCAGAAGACTCTACATGCGATGCGAGCTCTTCGGATCTCACGCACGTGGCCCTTTCCGAAAGGCTTCGAGTTGCAGTTGGGCGGCATGGTGTCGTACCCGAAAAACGGCAATATTTTTGGATTCGGCCCTCTTCTGCGCTGGAATTTCTTGCAGAAAGGGCGTTGTCGCCTTTTCGCGGACGCCGGTGCAGACATCCTACAAACTGGAAATACGGCATATATCATCCCGTTGGGCAGCACCGGATATAACTTCTTCTTGCGCGCAAGCAGTGGAGCAAGTTTTCGATTGGATTCGACGTATTGGATGGACGCGAGCTTCCGCCTCGCTCACATCACAAGCGGTTTCGGCCCCGGCGGAGACAACTACATTCCATGGAGCGGATTGGGGGTCTCGTTGGCCCTGCGGCACACGTTTCACTGATCTGTCCAACCACGAAAATAAGAAAACTACTTCTTCGCTACTGGATGAATGATGGTTGTCGCCTGCTTACTTGAAACGCTTGTGCTGCGTGCTAAGGTGAGACAGGAGGATCGATGCGCGGAGAAGCTCGGAATCAGGAAGTGATGTTCAGCTATGTATCGCCTGAAAAGCGCGTGCCCGAGCATCACCCGCCCCCGCGGCAGATCGGGGAGGTGGTGGACGGTATTCTGTAGGAACATGTCACCGCGCTTTGCGAGACTGTATTAGATGAACGCGCCTCCGCAGCTCTCGATTTCTGCAAGCGACCGGCCTTGCTATCTCCTGGCCGCTTTGTTCGGCGTCGGCACCGGAATCGCCGACGTGGCCGTGGACGATCTGCTATTCACGGCTCTTCTCGTCCTGGCTGCCTGCATGTTGCTTGGCCTGCTGCGCCCACGCCGGCCGTGGCGCTGGATTCTGGTGACCGTGGCTTTCGTTCCTTTGACCGAACTGGCCGCCTGTCTGGTTGTCACCGTGAAGCCGACTCGCGCCCAGACTTACGGATCGTTTCTCACCGCCCTGCCCGGCATCGCCGGCGCGTATGGCGGGGCGGTGATGCGGCATGTGATCGACAACCTGCGCGAGGGAAAGTAGTCGGGGATCAGGGCTTCGGGATCAACCTTCGAGCACCGGGGCGAGCGACGGTACAGTTGGTAGACGGCGCGGAAACCACCCGCCAGTCCCCGCCCCTGATGTCTAAAATCCCCGCCCCCCCGGATAAGGCCGTCTCCAAGATCGCGAAAGCCTCGCGATTCCTCGAAAGCAACGGATAATTAGAAAGTTACTCCCGAATCCACAGGCGGGTCGCGTATGCTCGCTGCATGGGTGTAAGTGTGTCGATGCTGGCCTCGGGCAGCCGCGGGAATTGTGCGCTCGTCGCCAGCACGCGGACCAAGATCCTGCTCGATGCCGGCATCTCCTGCCGTGAGACCTTCAAGCGGCTGAGATCGATTGGTGAAGAACCGCGAAACCTCTGCGCCATTCTGATTACGCACGAGCACTCCGACCACGTTTACGGACTGGCCGCGCTCGCCAAGAAGCTGCGCATTCCCATATTCATGACGGCGACGACGCATTCTGCCTGGTCGCGGGGTCTTGGCCCCGTCAATGGCCAACCTCCACGCATCGAACGGCTAGAGCGGTTCGAATCCGGCCATGGTTTTCAGATTGGCGACATCGAAGTAAAGCCGTTCACTATTCCGCACGATGCCGCCGATCCGGTTGGGTTCACGTTTCGCTCAGAAGGCATCAAGGTCAGCTTCGCCACCGACCTTGGATATCTTCCCGGCAACGTGCGCGATTACCTGCGCGGCTCCGATATTCTGATCATGGAATCAAATCACGACGTCGAAATGTTGCGCGGCGGGCCGTATCCCTGGTCGGTGAAGCAGCGAGTGGCCAGCAACGTCGGCCATCTGTCGAATACAAAACTCGCGGATTTCTTCGCCCGGGACTATGATAATAACGCAGCCTTTGTGGTGTTGGCGCATCTCTCTGAGCAGAACAACCATCCGGAGATCGCAAGGAGAGAGGCGGAAAGGTCGCTGGCCGAGCGGGGTGGTTTGTTCCAAAACCGGGTGCTGGTAGCGATGCAGTCAGA
Source organism: Candidatus Sulfotelmatobacter sp. (assembly GCA_030037575.1). Lineage (GTDB taxonomy): Bacteria > Acidobacteriota > Terriglobia > Terriglobales > Acidobacteriaceae > Sulfotelmatobacter. The sequence continues at coordinate 5,116 of JASHRB010000066.1, forward strand.
GGTTTTGCCTCGCGTGCAGTTATAGGTCTATCCGGTGGGGTTTTCGAGCCCGCAGTTTCTTATGAGTCAGCAGTGTACTGATCCCATCGTGGGGAAAATCCTGGCAGGCTGGCGGTATGACATTTCCAGCCTGGCTCCGGAGATGCGCGGCGATTATGAAAGCCATTTTGCGGCCTGTGAACGGTGCCGCAGCCGGCAGCGCCTGCACCGAATTATCGACGTTGGGCTCATAGCGCTGGCTTCAGTGTCGGGCGGAGTCTTTCTCCTGGCTTTTGGCGTGATCCGTCATTTCGGCCCGCGGCACGCCTTCTGGCTGGAAATTGCGGCTCTGGCCGGTTTTGCCCTGTCGGCGTTGATTTGGTTGGTGGTTGCCGTGGCGACGCCGGCTCCGGTAACCGTCCTTGACGCCGCTCTAGAAGGGGCGCGCCGGGTTCATAACCGCCTTCCCCCGGAGATCAGAGAGCGCCTTCCCGAAGAGATCCGGGTGAAAATTACCGGAACTTAATGCCAGCCGGCTAGGCGGTTCAGCTGCATGCGGGCGGTTTCCCCTGGGAAATCGGGCATTACCAAAGGGTGTTCCTGGCCGAAAAAGTTCGCCCGACGCTCCGCCGGGTCGAGGACAATAATTGCGATGCAGGGTATTCTTCGGACGTTGCGAACAATGCAATGGGCGATGCTGGTCAGCATTTTGCTTTATGCTGTCGTGGGCGAAGCGCTGGGTTCCGGCATGCGCAGTGCGAACGCCTCTCTGAGCTACGTTTTCACCACGGCCGGGGTGGCGATCGTGGGCGTGATCTTCGTGGTGCGGCGCACGCTGGTGTTGCGTTCGGCGGAGAGCCTCGCGTCCCATCCCGACGACTCGCTTACCCTAAATCACTGGAAGAGCGGATACATCGCAACCTACGCCCTGTGCGAGGCCTTGGCATTGTTCGGTCTGGTGCTGCGCTTCACGGGCTGCCGCTTCCAGCAAAGCCTGCCGTTCTACATCGGGGGATTCGTGCTGCTCTTCTTCTTCGGGCCACGGCAGCCGGTTTCAGTCTGACTAAATGCTCTGTGTTCAGATCTCCACTTTCAGCGATATCATCGAATGCAGCCGCTTGCCGGAGGTATCTTCATGTCGATTAGTGGACCGGAAGAATTAGCGGGGATGCGCGCGGCGGGAGCGGTGGTCGCTCTCATGCTGGAAGCCATGAAATCCGCAGTCCGCCCGGGAATCACCACTGCCGAGTTGGATGAAGTCGGAGCGCGGGTTATGCGCGAGCAGGGCGCGCAATCGGCGCCAGCGATGGTTTACAAGTTTCCCGGGGTGAGTTGCATCAGCGTAAATGACGAAGCAGTGCATGGCATTCCGGGCAAGCGCGCTTTGGCGTCGGGCGATTTGGTGAAGCTCGACGTGACGGTCGAAAAAAATGGCTTCATGGCTGACGCCGCGGTAACTGTTCCCGTGGGCGAGGTCTCTGTGGAGGGTAAGAAGCTCATGGCCTGCGCCCAACGCGCTTTTGCCAAGGCGATGTTGGTGGCACGAGCCGGCTTTCGCGTATCTGAGATCGGGCGTGTCATCGAGCGCGAAGTGCGCCGCAGTGGTTTCTCGGTGATTCGCGACCTGGGAGGGCATGGCATAGGCCGCACCATTCATGAAGCGCCGCGCGTACCGAACTATGCCGATCCTGAGGCTCATGAAATACTGACCGAAGGACTGGTGATAACGGTCGAGCCCATCATCGCCGCCGGCTCGGGTAGGGCGCTCACGGCGCGGGATCGATGGACGGTGGTCACGGCGGATCACAGCGCATCGGCACACTACGAGCACACGTTGGTCATCACAAAAGGCCAGCCAATGCTGCTCACCGCCTAGGAGTCTGTCCGAGAAATCATTTGTCGGCTAACATGTGCGGCCGGCTTCGCGCAGAACCACAACAAGTAGTGGTCGAAACAAGTCAATTCCGAATACTCGGACACACTCCTAGGCGAAGCCCGCCCTTAATGAACTCTTCCCTCTGCGGAATCACTTCGAGATTACTTCATACGGCCGCATCATTTCGTTGTCCTCGTGCTCCAGGATGTGGCAATGCCAAACGTACCGGCCGGTAAAGCCGACAAAGGGTACGATGATGCGCGTGACCATACGGGAGTATGCCTGCACCGTGTCTTTCCATCCCGCTTCATTCGGCGCCGGAGGTTGCGGAGGCCCGAGAAAGTGCAATTCGCGCTTGGTTTGGAACAGCCACGGCTCATAATTCTGGCGATCGAGAATCTGAAAGCGCACCAGGTGAAGATGAATGGGATGAGTGTCGTTGGTGGGGTTGATGAGTGTCCAGATTTCCGTCGATCCCAACACCGGCCTCTCGGTAATCGGCAGTTTCCAGCGCGAGGCGTTCAGTAGCAGCATGGCGGGATTGCCGTTTCGGTTCACATATTCATCGAGGGTTAATAAGCGCGTCTGTGCGGCCTTCGACTCCGGGATTTTCGCCACCGCACGCAAACAACTGGGCAGCGAACTTGTGTCCACCACCTTCTCCGGGGAAACACGGAATTGCATGATGACAAATGCGTCGCTTTTAAGAATGACTTGCTCGCCGCGATGGTCACTGAAGTCGAGGACGAGATCGGCGCGCTCCGCCGGAGCAATCTCGAGATGCTGGAGCGGAGCGGGAGCGGGCAACAGTCCCTGGTCGGTTCCGATCTGATGAAACGGAACGGCATTTGTCGAACCGCGGTCCGCTTGCCTCGGTGGTTCCTTACTGTCCATAGGGGCGGCGACAAACGACAAATGATAAATGCGGGCGTTCGAAGCATTCAGCAGGCGAAAGCGATATTTCCTCGGTTCGACCTCCAAGTAAGGAAATAATTTTCCGTTGACCAGGATCGCGTTGCCAAAAACCTCGGGCACCCAGGGCGATTTCGGATCCGGCGAGACCGGATAAAGAAGCTGTCCTTCGCGCGTCAGGAGCCGGTCGTAAACAAGCAGTGGCAACTCATATTTACCTCGTGGCAG
>JASHRB010000067.1 GCA_030037575.1 Candidatus Sulfotelmatobacter sp.
GCTCTTACGCTAACTTTGAGACTTATCACCAAAGCTTTTACTCCGTGGCTCTGGATCAGAATAGTGAGGCTCTTACGGACCTTCAGACGGTCCCCGCGCAAGGTGTCGGCGCATCAGCCGTTTGGTCGCGTGGTTTGGGACGGCGCCAAACGCTGGTAGCTGGATTCGACGACCATGAAGAAGTCGGCGGCAGTGACGAACGGATATTCTCGTCTACAACGGGCAGCAATTTGAGAGATACATTCGCGGGTGGTCATCAGCGGACAAGCGGCGTGTTTGGCGAGGACCTCATTCAATTCGCGCCACGATGGACTCTCGGCGTAAGTGCGCGATTCGACGACTGGCGCAACTTGGATGCTTCCCAGATCAACGAGCCGATTACTCCTTCCGGTGCGACGGTGACCACTTCCTATGCGGACCGTTCGTACCGCGCGTTTAGCCCCCGCGCTAGTTTAGTACATGATGTGAATTCGCATGTTTCCTGGTCGGCGTCCGCGTACCGCGCGTTTCGCGCTCCGACGCTCAACGAGCTCTACCGGTCCTTCCGGCAGGCCAACAATCTTACCGACGCAAATGCCGATCTTACAGCCGAGCAGCTCACCGGCGGTGAAACAGGCATCGCTTTGGAGGGACTCAACCAGCGGCTGCAAATGCGCGGCACTTTCTTTTTCAATGAGATCGTCAACCCCATCTCCAGTGTTTCCTGCCAGGTAACCCCTATCCCGCCCATCTGCCCGGCGCCTACGGTGAATACTTTGACGTTCGTGCGCGCCAATCTTGGCCGCACGAACGCCCCGGGATTCGAGGTGGATTGGCTCGCGCAGATAACCAGCCGTTTTCAGTTGTCTGGCGGATATCAGTATGTGGACGCGGTGATCATCAGTGCTCCGGGGCAGCCATCGCTCGTGCACACGTGGGTCACTCAGGTGCCCCACAACGTCCTTACGTTTCAGGCGCGCTATACAAAGCCCTTGCTCCTGTCATTCTCCGTCGAAGGTCGCCTGATTGGAATGCAACTGGATACGAACCAACTCCCTATGGGAAGCTTCTTTGTCCTCGATGCAATGGCGTCGCGGAATTTGACACACGGCGTCGAGCTTTTCGCTGCCGTCGAAAACCTTTTCAACGAATACTACGTTTCCACCGCTGCCACGTCCCTCTCTCCTCTCAAATCGGGTTGCCGATCGCGGCGCGCTTCGGTATGCGTTTCGATTTCCCCTGAAAGAGTAGCCTAACCGAAGTTCGTCACTGAACCGCACCTTTGGATTTTTTTCGCAGGTAGTTCGCTAGGAAGTTCTTCCCGGACAACATGGCATGCTCTGAAAGTAGATGTAGTGAAAACCTACGCCCTTGTTTGCGTTCTGCAACCGTGACAGATTGCCTGCATGTTCCTGCGAAAGCTGCGCGTCCAGAAAGATGGCAAGGAGCACGGATACTGGTCGCTGGTGGAGACCATTCGAACGGCGGATGGCCCGCGACAGCGCACACTCTGTTATCTCGGGGAGTTAAATGGTTCGGCTCATGCGCGTTGGCAGAAGACCATCGAGGTTTTCAACGAGCACGGGGAGAGCACGCAACTGAAGCTGTTCTCCTCGGAAGCAGAAGTGCCCGATGATCCGAATGTAGCCCGGGTGCTGGTGAAAAAGGTTCGGGTGGAGCGCACGCGTCGATTTGGTGACTGTTATCTTGGGTTGGAGTTGTGGAAGCAGTTGGGGCTGGCGGAGTTCTTGGCTCGGCATTTGGACATGGATGGCGCCGATGTGCCCTGGTCCCGCGTCGCCGCCGTGCTGGCGATCAACCGGTTGTGCGATCCAGGCAGCGAGTTGGCGGTGGAACAGCACTGGTATCCCTGCACGGCGCTGGACGATCTGTTGCACATCGCCAAAGGCAAGATCAACGACACGCGGTTGTATCGCTGCCTGGATCGTCTCTTGCCGCTGAAAACTCAGATCGAACAGCATCTGAAGCAACGTTTCGGCGAGCTGTTCCAGGCCGAGTTTGATGTGCTGCTGTATGACTTGACCAGCACGTATGTGGAAGGAGCTGCGGAAACGAACCCCCTGATGCGGCGGGGCTATTCGCGAGATCATCGTCCTGACTGTGAGCAACTGGTTTTGGCGTTGATCGTCAACCAGGAAGGATTTCCGTTCAGCTACGAACTGTTCGATGGGAACCGCGCCGATGTCTCCACGGTCGAAGTGATTCTGCGCACGGTGGAGCGTAAGCATGGAAAAGCACGCCGCATATGGATCTTCGATCGCGGCGTAGTGAGTGAGGAGAACCTGGTGGCCATCCGCAAGCGCGGGGGAGAGTATCTGGTGGGCACGCCCCGCAGCAAGCTGAAGCAGTTTGAACAGGAACTGCTCAAGGATGATTTCGAGAAGATCCGTCCGGAAGTGGAAGTCAAGCAGATCACCATTCCCGGCGGTGGAGAGACTTACATCCTGTGCCGGACGGCCGGAAGGAAGGAGAAGGAAAAAGCCATCCGCAGCCGCTTGGTGGCCAAGATGGAAAAGGCGCTGGCGGGGCTGGAGAAGCGCATCGCCGGAGGCAAATTGAGAGACCGCTTCAAGATGGAGCGGAATCTGGGCCGCATCCAGGCTTCCCATCCACAAGTGGCGGATCTCTACGAGATGGCGGTGAAAGATAGCAAAGAAGGGCCACGCCTGGTCTGGCGGCAGAAGCCGGAACAACAACAATGGCTCGCAGCGCGAGAGGGAGCCTATCTGCTACGCACGAATCTGACAGTCGACAGTGCTGCCGATCTCTGGAAGAAGTACATGCAGCTGACGGAAGTGGAAGCTGCCTTTCGCACGCTCAAGAGTGAGTTGGCCATCCGTCCGCTGTTCCATCAGCTGGAAAAGCGGGTGAAAGCACATGTGCTGGTAGCTTTTCTTGGTTATGCGCTGCAGGTAACACTCAAGCATTTACTGAAGCGGAGTGGTTCGGAATATTCGCCGGCCGAAGCGTTGAAACGGCTGGGAGAGATCCGCAGTGTCGACATCGTGCTGCCGACGGTCGAAGGGCGAGAGATCTGGCTGCGACGCATCGCCAAACTCAACGAGCAGCAGCAAAATATTCTTCACCAACTGCAAATGACACTGCCCGAGCGTCTCGAGCCGCTAAGAATTCAAAATGTAGTGAAAACTCGGCCATAGCCTAATTTGATTTGCAAGGACTTAGCCCTCTTCTGGCCCTCTCAGTGACGAAGATGGGCTAAGACTGACTGGCGGAAGACGTAGTCGCGCACGAACTTTTCTCCAGGATCCCCCTGCTAACAGGGAAAAAAACAGGGAAATTTTCATCATTGGGTCGAAGCACTTCGGAGATAACTGCTCGCCGGAGAGTACTTTGGCGAAGAAAATGGGGTTTTTGAGACCAATCGGAACAGGGAGCGATCAGGGAATGAACAGGGAATCGGAATTCCCTGATAACCAATTCTGGCGGGAAAGCCCTTTCAAAACCTCCCGGGGGCGAAGCTCAACGCAGGGGTTCGACTCACTTTAGGCTGCGGCTTGCAATGGTTGATGTCTGCGAACCATTATA
>JASHRB010000068.1 GCA_030037575.1 Candidatus Sulfotelmatobacter sp.
TCTGTTCCACCCGCTCCACCATCGCCATTAAATCGTTGATTAATGTTCCCCTATACATTGTCCTTACCTCAGAATTGGATTCCTACCACGGAACCCGTAAACCTGGCCCCGGCTTCGCTTTCGGGCGGCGCGAACGCCTACGCTTTTCTGCCCATGGAGGCCCGAACCCGATCGCCAACCGCCTGTCCACCGACGGATCTTCGTCCGCCTCAGACCTGTGTGCCCGGCACGGCCGCTGCAGCTATGCCGGGGACTCCGGCAGGTTTTCCGGAATCAAACTTTTTCTCAGACCCTCTCGGGACAGCCGCCTTCGGCTGTCCCCCGGCCCTCTAAACTCTTTCCGCTGCCCTCAGCTTCGCGCTGCGGGCCCGCGGATTGCGATCTTGTTCCTCTTCGGATGCGGTTACTGGCTTTTTCGTCAGCACCCGGAAGTGCTTGTACTTTTTTTCCCCGTCGCGGAAGGCATCCTTTACGATGCGGTCTTCCAACGAGTGAAAACTGATCACCACCACGCGTCCACCTGGTTTTAGGATCCGCGGCGCTGCTTCGAGCAGCGCCTTTAGATCGTCCAGTTCGCGGTTTACGAAGATTCGGAGAGCCTGAAACGTTCGCGTCGCGGGATGAATTCTGCCTTCCGCCGAATTCATTGGCCGGGCCGCGGCGGATATGATCTGCGCAAGTTGCGCTGTAGATCGTATCGGCCGCGACCGGACAATGGCTCTGGCGATTCTCCGCGACCTCCTTTCCTCTCCGAATTCGTAAATCACATCGGCAAGCTCGCGCTCGTCGAGGTGGTTTACCACTTGTTCGGCGGTGCGCTCGTTGTGCGGATCCATCCGCATGTCGAGCGATCCTTCCGCCTGAAAACTGAATCCGCGCGCGATATCGGCAAGCTGCAAACTGCTGACGCCCAGATCGGCGAGTAACCCGTCGGCCATCGGCTTTTGGGTTGCGGCCAAACTGGCAAACGATTCCTGCTTCAACTCGATGCTCGGCCAATCGCTCCAACCGCTATTGTTCCGAGCTGCTCCATGGCTGTCATCCCGAGTGGCCGGCTGACCTTGGGGCGAGCCGAAGCCCGGAGCCCGGAGCCTGAGAGCCGCTTTCTCCAGCGCCCGCGGATCTTTATCGAGCCCGATCAAATGTCCCGGTGCGCCGAGGCGTTTTGCGATTTCGTAACTGTGTCCGCCAAGGCCCACCGTGGCGTCGATACAGGTCCCGCCACGCCGGACGTTCAAAAAGTCGATCGCTTCCTTTAAAAGAACCGGAACATGGATCGTTTCGCTGCCCCCATGCCCAACCCCCTGAGGGGTGTCTGCTAAATTTCCGTCCACTGCTAGATGCCCAGTTCGTCGAGCGTCTTCTCATCCTCGGGCGTAAACCGCTGCTCCGCGATCTCCCTGCGGTAGGCCTCGAGATTGCGCACCAACAAACGGTTCAAGTTGCCCGTAACCGCCACTTCCCCCTTGATCTCGGCCGCCTCGCGCAACATTTGCGGCATGAGCAGCCGGCCTTGCCCGTCCATTTCCACCTGCTGCCCCCAGTAATTCACGCGGTCGAGAAACTTTTTCTTGGTCGGATTGTAGTTGGACAACCCCGCCAGCTTCTGCTCGATCCGCTCCCACTCCTCGAAGGGATAAACTTCGGCAACCTTGCCATCCAGACTCGTGATGTAGAATTGCGTGCCGTATTTCTCGTCGATGACCCGCTTGAACTCGGCTGGAACCTTGAGCCGTCCTTTTTCGTCGACGCGAGTTGGGTGATTGCCGCGAAACATTCGTTGGCACCGCGACTACGACAACAACCGGGGAGGTGAAAGCCGCGCAGAGCGGGGTCAAAGCCGGGCGGTTGGGGCTGTTTTTCAGTAGCTTGGGTCGGTTTCCCACCGGCTCCTCGTTATCAGCTTCCCTTCTCAAAATCTCAACCGTCTTTACCACCCTGTACCACTTTAGTCCACATCTTAACCGTAAGTCATTGATTGTCAATAGGAAAGTTAAAGGTGGGTGGTGCTTCCGAGGATGGCTAGAGCAAACTACGACTTCTAGTGGTTTACCACAAATAGAACCACAAGCGATTGCGTTTACTGTCTAGGTTCATTCGCTATTTCTTCGCCAACATTTCTCTTGCATTCCGCGCCAGTCGGGCGTTTTGCTGTGGATTTTTGCCATGAAACGTTCGGTCATCAGGCCCCGGAGGTTGAACCCGGGAAGGTCCTTGCCTCGCCTTTGGGCATTGGGGTATTCGCCCCGGGCGCGCGATTTCCTGCCGGGATTTCCACCAGAAAGATGGACCCTTTCCCGAGCTCGCTCCTCACCGTAATCGCGCCGTGATGAAGCCCCACGATCCATTGCGCAATCGCCAGGCCCAGGCCGGCTCCGCCAAGCGCCCGGCTGCGCGCCTTGTCGACCCGGTAGAAACGCTCAAAGATTCGAGTTTGATCCTCGGGGGCTATGCCAATTCCGCTGTCTTCCACTGCGATCATGACTTGACCATCGGTCTCCCCGGCGGAAAGCGTCACTTTGCCCGGAGATGAGGTGTATTTGAATGCGTTGTCCAGCAGAATGTCGATAACACGACGGATGGCGCTCAAGTCTGCCGCT
>JASHRB010000069.1 GCA_030037575.1 Candidatus Sulfotelmatobacter sp.
TCGGCGGGCGCGATGTCGATGTCATCTCCCTCCTCGCTGACCGTCTGCTGCGGCGTGCTCTTCAGATTTCCCGCCTGCTGGGCTTGATGCCGCATGTATTGGATTGCATCCATCACGTCAGCCTGCTGGTTTACGTTGGCGTCGCCCAGTTCCGAGGTCCACGAAAGATCCTTATCCATGTTGGCCAGCACGCTGGGAAACTGACAAAGAGATTTCACGCTCGGATCCCAGGGCTGCTGGTCGACCGCATCTCCGAGTTCCTTTCCTTTGAGATTGGGATTCTGCTCGAGAAAGCGTTCCGCCTCCACAATCTGCGTGGGGTAGGCCGATGCCGCCAGAATCTGGGCGACCAGAGCGTCGGGAAACAGCGCGATCGGGGCCACCAGCTGCCGCAACTGCTCGGGAGTCAACTTTGCCGGCGCGGGCTGCTCGCTCGGCGCTTGATCCGGCGGAGGCGCGCTATCCTGTCCATAAAGCCCCACCTGCAGTGGACCCAACTCGAGAATGACTGCCGCCGCAAGAATGCATGTCAGCAACTTGCTTCTGAAACCATTCGCTTTCATTGATCCCTCCGTGCGCTTGCACCCGTACCGGGTCCCGCCCATTTACCACCCTGCTCCTTGTTTTTTAGTTGATTAGATGCTCGCTGGGGATGATATGGATAGCAGCTTTACACACCGTTACAAAGCGAACCGGGGCACAGAAGGTAACCGGGCTGCGGTGGGGGAGACAGCCGACGGGTGGGAAAGGCACACGGCAACGAATAAGTCTTGACAAAGTTCCACATTAGATATTATCTAAAATACATGGACGTCGATACGATCCGGCGGTCCCTCGAAGCCGGCGGGTTGCGGTGCACTCCGCAGCGCTACGCGGTGATGGCGTTCTTGATGGAACACAGCGGACACCCTACGGCCGCGGAAATCTTCGCCGCCGTGAATCGAGTGGATCCGCGTTCTTCCAGGGGCACGACTTACAACAATCTTCGCGACTTGGTGCAAGCGGGCTTGGTGCGCGAAGTGGCCGTCGAGGGTCGGGCCGCGCGCTTCGATGCCAAGGGCATGCGGCATCACCATTTCATCTGCGACCGCTGCGGGAATGTTGAGGATATGGAGTGGTACGACTTGCCCAGGCCGGCCGCGCGGTCCCTGGGCAAGCGGGTTTTTCGCGAATGCGAGCTCATTTTCCGCGGACTCTGTGCGAAGTGTGCTCGGCGGCAAGCTTTCCGTTGACGATCGCATCGATGCGAACCAAGTGATGAGGGGCCGCCCCCGCAAGTGCGGCCCGGCGACTTGTCCGAATCAGCCAGCCGGGAGAGTTTGGATTTGGTCGCAGTCTTTTCGGGGAATACATCTTAAGGAGGATGAAATCATGGAAACAGAAATGGCCAAGCAGGAGCAACCCGCCTCAGCCGAATCGAAGTGCCCGTTCAACCACGGAGCCTCAGCGCCGATGAACCGCGATTGGTGGCCGAATCAGCTCAATTTGCAGGTGCTGCACCAGCACTCCAACCTGTCCGATCCGATGGGCGAGCAATTCGACTACGCGAAGGAATTCAAGAGCCTCGATCTGAAAGCGGTGATCAAGGATCTTCATGCCCTGATGACGGACTCGCAGGAATGGTGGCCGGCGGACTTCGGACATTATGGCCCGCTGTTCATTCGCATGGCGTGGCACAGCGCGGGCACGTACCGCATTGGCGACGGCCGCGGGGGGGCTGGAGCCGGCCAGCAACGGTTCGCCCCACTCAACAGCTGGCCGGATAACGTGAACCTCGACAAGGCGCGGCGGTTGCTGTGGCCGATCAAGCAGAAATACGGCAGAAAGATTTCCTGGGCCGACCTGATGATTCTTGCAGGCAATGTTGCTCTCGAATCGATGGGCTTCAAGACTTTCGGTTTCGGCGGTGGACGGGCGGATGTGTGGGAGCCCGAAGAGGACGTCGACTGGGGCCCGGAAGGCAAGTGGCTCGCCGACGAGCGCTACTCGGGCGAGCGCGATCTCCAGAATCCTCTGGGCGCGGTGCAGATGGGCCTGATTTACGTGAACCCGGAGGGGCCGAACGGCCAGCCCGATCCCATGGCTGCGGCCCGAGACATTCGCGAAACCTTCCGCCGGATGGCGATGAACGACCAAGAAACGGTGGCGCTGATTGCCGGCGGCCACACCTTCGGCAAGACCCACGGCGCCGGTGAGGCAAAGCTGGTGGGCCCGGAGCCGGAAGCGGCGAGCATCGAAGAGCAAGGTCTTGGCTGGAAGAGCAAGTTCAAGACCGGCATCGGAGGAGATGCGATCGGCAGCGGTCTCGAAGTCATTTGGACCAGCACGCCGACGACGTGGAGCAACAACTTCTTCACCAACCTTTTCCAATACGAGTGGGAACTGACCAAGAGCCCGGCGGGTGCACATCAATGGACGCCGAAAAATGGCGCCGGCAACGGTTCGGTGCCGGACGCACATGATCCTTCAAAGCGACACTCGCCATCCATGCTAACCACGGACCTGGCGTTGCGCCTCGATCCCGCCTACGAAAAAATTTCACGGCGCTTCTACGAGCATCCGGACGAGTTCGCGGATGCATTTGCGCGTGCGTGGTTCAAGCTGACGCACCGCGATATGGGCCCGATCGTGCGCTATCTCGGCCCGCTGGTTCCCAAGGAGCAGCTGATCTGGCAGGACCCGATCCCGCGAGTCAATCACAAATTGATCGGAGAGAAGGAAATCGCTGCTCTGAAAGCCAAGATCCTCCAATCCGGCCTGTCGATTTCCCAACTGGTGCGGACGGCCTGGGCGTCGGCATCGACCTTCCGCGGCTCCGACAAGCGCGGGGGAGCGAACGGTGCGCGCATCCGCCTCGCGCCGCAAAAGGATTGGGAGGTGAACCAGCCCGCCGAACTGGCCAAAGTGTTGAAGAAGCTGGAGGCCATCCAAGCGCAGTTCAACGGCTCGCCCTCCGGCAAGAAGTCGAGCAAAACCAAGGTCTCGCTTGCCGATCTGATCGTGCTGGGCGGCTGCGCGGCCGTCGAAGCCGCGGCGAAAAACGCCGGGCTCAAGTTGACCGTTCCCTTCCGGCCGGGGCGCATGGACGCATCGCAAGAAGAAACCGACGTCGACTCCTTTGCACCGCTTGAACCCGTCGCTGACGGCTTCCGCAACTATCGCCGGGGCAACGGGCAGCTCTCGGCGGAGGAGCAATTGATCGACAAGGCGCAATTGCTCCGGCTGACGGCGCCGGAGATGGCCGTCCTGGTCGGCGGCCTGCGCGTGTTGGGAGCCAACACCGGCAACTCCAAGCACGGCGTTTTCACTAAGCAGCCGGGTATGCTGAGCAACGACTTCTTCATCAACCTGCTCGACATGAACACGCAATGGCGGGTGTCGGGCAACGGTGCGGGCGGGGTGTACGAGGGGCGCGACCGGAAAACCAACCAGGTCAAGTGGACGGGCACGCGCGTCGACCTGATCTTCGGTTCGCATTCGCAGCTGCGTGCTCTGGCGGAGGTCTACGCGTGCGCGGACTCGAAGCCAAAGTTTGCCAACGACTTCGTGGCGGCGTGGAGCAAGGTGATGGACGCCGACCGCTTCGATCTCGCCGCCTGAGCTGGCCGAGCAATGCCGCGTAACCAGCGAGAGGAGGGTACCCCACTCAAGCCAAAATCGGGCTTGAGTGGGGCCGCACCGCCCCCGGCAGCGCGTCCGTTCACCGCCGCCGGGTTGGCCCGTAAGGGCTAGAACGAATTTGGAAGTACGGCCGTGCCTTCCTGTTGCACCGACTGCAAAGCCTGCGGACTGAGCCCCAGCGCCTTGAGGATGGTCGGAGCCACTTCCATGGTCGAAACCGGAGT
>JASHRB010000070.1 GCA_030037575.1 Candidatus Sulfotelmatobacter sp.
GAGGACAATCCATTTCGATCAACCCCGGAGACAAAAAGCCGACGAATAGACCCATGTCTTAATCGTAGCTGATACCATGTAGTTAATCATAGTTAATGCAGAAAAGTCCAGCGTCTTAGGAGTGAGACGACAGACCTCGGCGCAATGGTTCGGCTCGCAAGAACCACATCCAGAGATCTACGTGTACGCGAAAGGAATCTTTCCTAATTTCGACCCGTACCAAGGCCCCTGTGTTCGGACTGATTACAACCGGTCTCGTAAATCCTTGGGAAGGCGTCGCTGTTCGCTTCCGGACAGAAGTTCTCCTAAGGCGGACAGTAATGATCCACGTCGTACACGCAATGGCGTTCGATTGTCCTTTTATAATCTATGACTTACTTCTGAATTAGATTTGGTCAGTGGTTTGCTCCTACAGGTTCGCTTGATCTTCCGTCACCGTTGCGTTGCTGTCGAGCGTCGCCAGCTGTCCTTGCAAGGTACAGGCACACCGGAAGAGGTAAGCGCGGTTCTTGAAAACCTAAAATCTAAGTCTGTGTCTGCCTCGGCGAAGGAAGCCACGGACAGTGGGCGTATGGAATGGCGCGGAAGACAACGGAAGTCATATCGATCCTTAATCGTGCTGTCGAGGTTGAACCTGTCGCGGCAAAATCCTAGATACAGAGACGAACTACTCTAAATCGGTCCCCAATGGATTGTCCTCAAAATGGATGTTGTTAGCTTGCAGCCAGTGGCGGCGACGATCATCACCGGGCTTCGCCCAAGCACGCGTAAGACCTACGCAAATAATTGCAGATACTCCCTTCGCTAATTTCTGCTGAGCTATTTCGATCTTTCCCTGATTGGGAGTCTTGAAGTCTGTTTTTACCAGTCTCACATCGGTGACGGAAAGATCGACGTCGAAGTCTCCGCTAGAGACTTCCATTCGTATCGATTGCCAAGGGTTCACGTAGAGCGTGGCGGCATCGACTGAAAGGCACCCGAGTGAAGCCGATCCCTTTCCTTCTTCGACGGCAGCGCCGTTAGCTTGCGGTTCAAGATGCTTCCCAAAGATGCCAGCCAGATTCTTGCCGGTTCCGGATGAAAGAACCTTCCAAAACTCTCTCGGATCGAGGCGTTTGAGCCGCCGCGCTTTCGCCACATCGAGGAAGTAATCTTCAACTTCTGGTGGATTTGCAACATGTTTTACTTCGCCCAGATCTACCAATGCCCCTATTTCAAAGGGACCGCCTTTTTGCCTGAGGGGATTAGCTGGCAGCCTGCCCTTCAGAACGGGTCGCACATGCGTTCCAGTCTTCACGTCGAGTCCGGCAACGCAGATGTAGCCTGGTTGCATCCTCGTCAAATGTGTGACCGCAATCTCCATTCTCTACAAGTGCTTCGCCTTCACATCAGACCAAAATCGAGCCAGATATTCGACCACTAGCCTCCGATGACACTTCGAAGCAGTTGCCTCACTGCAAAGCAAGACGGTCTTCTTTTCAAATTCTTCGCGGGATATGACAGATTCTACATGTCGGGACTCCAACAATCGCAGGAATTCTATTTCGTATTGTTCCCACTTGATCTGTTTAGAGCGATACGACGACAGTAACTCAGCGGTGGGTGCTAATAGGGGTTCATGCCGATACGAAGCATTGCATAGCCGATCTAAGAAATAGGGAAGATCGCCACTCTTTGTAAAGCCAGCAAGCTGCGAGGAATTGTGAATGCGAACGTCTACGAGCTGCTGAATCTGCTCCCGCCGAATCGCCTCAAAGAATTGCTCTGCGCTTTTCTTTGCAAAACCGATTGTATAGATTTCCATTCTGCCTCAGAATCGCCGAACATTCGAAATTGAGTTGAATTTCGCTGAAGCACGTCCGCGTCAGTTTCTAGAATCCCATTCTTGCGAATGTGGAGAATGTTGAATCCCCGCGTTCTCAAGACTCGGCCAATGAGAAGGTTCCGGTGACAAAACGTGGGGTCTTCCTCACTGCAAAGTAGGGCTACCCGATATTTCTCTGTTCCATGTCGAAGCCTCTCGATACCCGTCTGAAACGGCTTCGTTTCCGCGACCAACCCATACAGGACCCGTCCATCGGCGTCGTAGAACCGCTTGTCCCTTGGCCGTCCGCCAAGTTCTTCTCCCATGAAGAGGTATCTCATGCCAGCGTCTCTGACAGCCGAGCTGAGCGGCTCCTGACTGAAATGGGGAGCATGTTTCGAATAGGGGTGGGAGCGGGTATCGACGATGACCTCCACCTTGTGTTGTCCGAGGAGCTTGATGAACGCCTCAATCGACAGGTTTGAATGCCCAACGGAGTATATGGTCCTGGTGCTGCCGTCGAAAAAAGGCTCCATAGCTATTAGGTAGCTCCGATGCGAGAATTTTACACCCTAAAGACTGCTTGAGATGTCAAGCACGTTCGTTGTATACCAAGCATGATGAAAACCCTCGGTGAGTATTTGGCGAATGCTCGGAAAATGAAGAATCTGAGCTTACGCAAAGTCGAAGCAGAGATTTCAATTTCAAACGCATATTTGAGTCAACTTGAGAATAATCGGGTGCAGGAGCCGTCTCCCACCGTTCTGCAAAAGCTTAGCAAGGTTTATGGAATTCCCTATGTAGAGTGTCTGCGCTTGGCAGGATACCCGGTTCCTAACGACCAAGAAGTACCCCGAATTGTCGCCAGATTAGGAGCAACCACCCTGGCTGAAGAGGAGGAACTGGCGGAATACCTTCACTTCTTGCGGATGAGGCGATCTGGGAGCAAACGCTGACGTGTGGTCCGTTTCCACATCTCGAATGTATCGGCGCTGTCCACGACAGTGGTATTACAAGAACATTGTTGCAAGCCCGATAGCAAAAGATGAATATCGGCGCAAGGTCTATTTCTTAGGCAAACTTCAGTCCTTGTTGTCGGTTCCGTAAATTCTGGCCTGGTCCATTCCGGAAATTCTGGCACGCCTAAAGACCTCCCGAAGGGTTAGAAAAACCCCTGTACTCCGGCAGAGCCGGAAGCGGAGGGGAGGAGGATGTTGGGCATGCTAAAACGACATGAAGTCGAGATTTTGTTGAAGGCTGGACATGCGAAGGCGGAGATCGCGCGTTTGAGCGGGGTTTCTCTGCGCTCGGTACAACGCATCGCGGAAGAGGATCCGGTGTTGCAGGTCGAGGACGAGGGGGAGCGCAGGAAGCGCCGGATTGGTCGGCCCAGCACGGTTCAGAATTTCCGGAAACAGGTAGTGGAGATTCTCGAGCAGGAGCCGGATCTGGCGACGCTGGAGATCTTGCGGCGGGCGCGAGAGACGGGGTATGAGGGAGGCAAGACGGCATTGTACGCGCTGGTTGCCTCGCTGCGACCGAAGTCGGCCAAGCCGCTGGTGCGGTTTGAGGGGCTGCCGGGAGAGTTCAGACAACACGACTTTGGGCAAGTGGAAGTGAACTTCGTCCATGGGTGGCTGTCAGGTGATTCATTTTTTCGCCTCGCGATTGAAGTACTCGCGTTGCATGCGCGTCAGTTTGGTGAAGGATCAGACGGTAGAAACTCTGGTGCGGACGTTGGCCGAGCACCTGGCGAGTTGGGGCGGGCGTCCGCTGCTGTGTGTGTTTGATCGACCGAAGACGATTGCTCTGCAGTGGCGGAAGAATGGCGAGGTGACGGAATGGAATCCGGTGTTTGCCTATGCCACGCTGGAGCTGGGAGTGGGAGTGGAGTTGTGCTGGCCGTATCGCGCCCAAGAAAAAGGAAGCGTGGAGAACCTGGTGGGATTCGTAAAGTCTTCCTTCTTCAAGGTCCGCCGCTTTCACGATGAAGAGGATCTGCGCCAGCAACTGGAGCAATGGCATGGAGAGGTGAACCAAGAGCGCCGGTGTCGTGCCACGGGAGTCATTCCGGCCGTGCGTTTGGCGGAAGAAGCACCGCGATTGCGAGCTTTGAAAGTACCGCCGGAGGAACTGGCTTTACGGATTCCGGTCTATGTCGGACTCACGGGAACGGTGGTGCACGACGGTCATGCCTATTCCATGCCGCCGGAGGCGATCAGTATGCCGGGGACCTTGTACTTGTATGCGGATCGCGTGCGCATCGTGGCCGGTCGCTATGAAGCCATGCATCCCCGGAAATTCGCCTCGCAGGAGGGTTCCTCGCTGGCCGAACATCGCGCTGCCCTAGTGGCCGCGGTCTCGGGGAAACGGGGCAAACGCTACCTGAAACGGCAGCAACTGCTGGAGTTGGGAGAGCCGGCGATGCGCTATCTCACCGAGATCGTGCACCGTCGGCCGCGGCACTGGTTCGAGGAGGTCGATCGGCTGCACCGCATTCTGCAGAGTCACGGGGCTGGGGTTCTGCGGCGAGCGATGGAGGAAGGTTTGAAGCAGCAGATCTTCGGTGCGATTTACGTGGAGCGATCTTTGCAAGCCGAGTTGAGTTTTTCGCAGGGGGTGCAATGAAAGTGGACGAAGGGGGGGATCTATGGGTCGAGCGAGTTGCCGATCGTCGTTCCTCGGGCATCCTGGCGCAAGATTTTTAGGGCAAAAGGCAAAAACCTTTTTCTTTCTGCTTTTCCTCCCTAGCTAAAGGCTGGTACAAAATCCCGAGTTTTTAGTTTTAGCCCTTGCCGGGCCGGAATTTCGGGGGAGGAAGCGCGCTCTACGTC
>JASHRB010000071.1 GCA_030037575.1 Candidatus Sulfotelmatobacter sp.
GGGTTTCAACGGAGGATTTGTATCGAACGGAATTGCATTCTTGTTGACGGTAATTCCCGCTTCGCCGAGCGCTTTTTCGGCTTCGCTGCCGAGCATGCCCTTCGAGAAAACATCGACTAGCATCAGATGCGTATCCGTGCCCCCCGAGATGATCCGGAAGCCTTCGCCCGCCAGGGTTTGCGCCAGCACCTTCGCATTGGCCACCACCTGTTTCGCATAGTCGTGGAACTCGGGCTGCATTGCCTCGTGAAAGCAAATTGCCTTGGCCGCCATGATGTGCACCAGCGGACCGCCCTGCATTCCGGGAAAAACAACTTTGTCGATGGCTGAGGCAAACTCCGCCTTGCAAAGGATCACTCCCGATCGCGGCCCGCGCAAAGTTTTGTGCGTTGTCGATGTCACAATTTGCGCGTGAGGAACCGGCGAGGGATGGAGCCCGCCCGCCACCAGCCCCGCAAAATGCGCCATGTCGACCAGCAGCAAGGCACCGACTCGGTCGGCGATCTGCCGCATGCGGGCAAAATCGATGATGCGGGGATAGGCGCTGCCGCCGCCGATGATCAGCTTGGGCCGGTGTCCCTCCGCCAGCTTCTGCAGCGCGTCGTAGTCGATGGTCTCGCTCTCCTTGGTGACCCCATAAGGAACAACCTGGTAGGTCTTGCCCGAAAAATTCAGATGATGGCCGTGTGTCAGGTGCCCGCCGTGCGCCAGGTTTAGACCGAGAATGGTGTCGCCCGGCTGCAACACGGAGGCGTACGCTTCCATGTTCGCCTGCGAACCGGAGTGCGGCTGCACGTTCGCATGCTCCGCTCCGAATAAACGCTTGGCGCGATCGCGCGCCAGGTTTTCGACCATGTCGGCGAATTCGCATCCGCCGTAATACCGCTTGCCGGGATATCCTTCGGCATATTTATTGGTAAAAACCGAACCCGCCGCTTCGAGCACCGCCTCGCTGACAAAATTTTCCGAAGCGATCAGTTCGAGCCCTTCATGCTGACGCCGGGTCTCGTTGTCGATGGCGGCGGCAATTTGCGGATCCACTTCATACATGGGACGTTCCATCCGGGAATTTTTCATTTCGTCCTTCCTAAGGCCTGCGATAAACCTTGGGCTGGTGAAGTTCCATATAACGCTCGGGATTTTTCAACGGGGCGAAGCGAAACTTTTGGTAAAACGCGTGCGCATCGTGTGTCAGCAGAATCCACCGGCGCAGACCCTGCAGGGCGGGATGCTGGACGATGCATTCCATCATCCACTTGCCCAAGCCCCGCCCCCGGTGTGATTCCAGCACGAACACGTCCCCCAGATACGCAACGGTTGCGAAATCGCTGACCACGCGAGCGAAGCCCACCTGTGCGCCGTTATCGTACATCCCGAAACACAAGGAATGTTCGATCGAACGCGCCACGATTTCGCGCGAAATGCCCTTGGCCCAGTAGCAGTTGGTAAGAAAACCGTGAACCATATCCAGGTCGATTCGCTGGCGATGGGTGCTGAGAAGAAACCTTCCGCGCCGGTGTTCGGCAAGCGCTTCCGGATTACGAGCCTGCAAGGCTGCCATAGCTCATTGTAAATCGCGGGTGACAACTGATCCGCCCGGCGCACCTTAAAATGCCGTTCTGAGGAATGAAGCCATCTGCCACCCGTCCACATAACTATAGGGTGCTTCGCCCAAGGTGTAGTGGCCGCAAGGTAAGGCCACCACTTTATGATCAAGTTGGCGGCGGACAAATTCGGCCACGATTTGCCGCGAAAGCTCGGGCAGGAAGGTCAAATCATATTTGCCGTAAATGATCAGCGATTTTCGCGGCCATCGCGAAAACTGATGGAAGTAGGCCATCGGACTCGCGGCCAGCCACGATTTTCGCAGAGTCTCTAAGTCAATCTCAGATTCGATTCCCTGCCGGATGTGCCGTGTCGATTGGCCGTGCCAGACGACATCGGCAAAGTAGGTGGAGGCGTGGTTGAATACCGCCACGCGAATTCTCCGGTCATGCGCAGCCGCAATAAACGCGTAGCAGGAGCCAAGGCTCGTGCCCACAATGCCGAGTTTGCTGTACCCCTGCTGTTCGAGCCAATCGAGACAGCAGCGAACGTCGATCACGCCTTGCCGCACCGCGTCGAGAGTGCGTCCAATACTTGAGGAAACGGCATAGTCGGCGCGGCTGATCTCGGCCGGCATGCGGATGTCGTGATAGGGCATCGACATTCGCAAGACGGCAATTCCCAGCATGTTCAGCACGCGGCAAAGGCTGGTGTAGGCTATTGCATCCGAATTCCAATGCGGCAGAAGTACAACGGCCCGCCGTCCTGGTGCGGGAAACCATCGGGCGTTGGCCAAATCATTTTCCGCATACGGCGTTTTCCCCGGCGAAGTGAAGCGCAGGAATTCCGCATAGGTCTCTTTCACTTTGGCTTCGAGCTTGGGATCCGGGATTTCCCGTGTCGAGAAAACCTTGACCTCGCGTTTTTCGATGCGGAAATCCGCCGGCTGAGCATACGCGTAGAATTCGTCACTCCTGGCGACGATTCGCCGGTTGAACTCCAGGAAGAATCTCGCCGGATCGTTTGCCGCCTCTGTCGGCGAACAGCCGTTGCGGCAGGGCCAGTTCTGCGCCCACTCCAAGCCCCATTCCAACGGACGCACCACGCGATTGTTATCCACCGCAGTGAGCCGGTTCTCCCAGGCGTACATCCATTGCGCGTAGCGGGAAGACATTCGATTTCAGTTTAACAAGCGCGAACCCACAGACATGAGTCTTGACCAGCTAACGGTTGCCAGCGGCAGCTGGCAGCGAGATTCCTCTGCCGAGCGGGAATAGAGGTTTCCACGGTGTCGAGCATGGCATCGATCACAAAACCAGTTCGCCAAAATGCGCGAGCCGGTAGGTCGCGCCCACCTCCGAAAACCCGGGTTGGACTTCGCAGATGCCGAGGAGAAGGTCCGCGGGCGTGCTCAGGGTCGAGCCAGATATTTGAGACCGCTAGGGGAAAACGTGCTGGAAAGATGTCGGCATGATTGGAGCCCGTGTCGCGGCCATTAGGAGGCGGCGGTCACGAACGCAGGGGGAAAGCGGATGGCTGCGCTTACATTTTTTCCTAAGCCAGGGCGCGCCTGCCAGTGCGCAATGAACCAATGAACACCGTACCGCGCAAGTACTATGGAAGCGCAAAAACGGCAGCGCCGGCATGACGGCTGCCGTATCCGGAGATGTTTGCCTTGTTCTCGGTGCTTGATCGCGGGATTTTCTACGGGCTGTACCTTCGCGGTACACGTTTCGAGATATTGCAGAGGATTTCGTAGGGAGAGCTATTCGCCAGCCGCGCGTGCTCGAGGGCGTCAACCGTGAGACCATCGCTGGCCCCCAGCAAAATCACTTCATCGCCGACGGAAACACCGGGTATACCGGTCACATCGACAAGCGTCAAATCCATCGAGATGCTGCCTACGACCGGCGCGTAATGGCCGCGCACAATCACTCGGCCGCGGTTTGAGAGCTGCCGGTTATATCCATCGGCGTAGCCGACAGGCAGCACAGCTACATGCGCCGGCGCTTTGGTTACATAGGTCCCGCCATAGCCCAAGGCCTGATTGGAGGCGAAGTCTCGCATGGAAAGAATTCGCGTTTTCCAGGTGAGCACCGGTTTGACCGCCAGCCGCAGAGTGGCGCCGCTCACTTCCCTGCCCGCGCGCTGAAAGGGCAAGTAATATCCGTAGAGCGCTATGCCTGGACGCGCCAGGTTGCTCCCCGTTGGCCGTCGCGAAATCAATGCACTCGTGTTTGCCGAGTGAACGAACTCGGGTTGAAATCCATTCTCTCGCACCACTTTTTGTGCATCTTCGAAGCGACCGGCCTGATCGCCCACCGACGGCGCATCCATGATTTCCGAAGAGGCAAGATGCGTCGAAATTCCTTCGAGCACCAGATGCGGAGCTGCGCGCAATGCTTTTAACACCACGGGCAGCTCGGTCGGCGAGACTCCCAGCCGCCCCATGCCGGTATCGATTTTCAGATTCACGGAGTGCCGCATTCCAGCAGATGCCGCCGCGGCCTCCAGGCATTCGATGTGCCATGTCTCCCAAACGGTTGGAGTAAGACGCAGTCGAATGATCTCGTTTTCTTCGCCGCGCCAAAAACCGGTCATTAAGAGAAGGCGGGAATCGATTCCGCCTTCGCGCAATGGGATGGCTTCATCGAGGGAAGTCACTCCGAACCACTTCGCCCCTTCGCTCTCTAAGGCGCGGGAGCACTCGAGCGCACCATGGCCGTAGGCATCGGCCTTCACCACAGCGCACACCGTAACTTCTGCGCCGACATGCTTCGCCAGCGT
>JASHRB010000072.1 GCA_030037575.1 Candidatus Sulfotelmatobacter sp.
CCGGTAAATTTTTCGGCGGTCGGTTTCGAGTTGGGTTTCGCCTGGCCCACGGGTGCCGATGCCGCCCCCCAGCTGCGACATCTCTGTGCCGCGGCCGGCCAGGCGCGGCAACCGATAATGCAGTTGCGCAAGTTCGACTTGCAGCTGGCCTTCGCGTGTGTGCGCATGGCGCGCAAAAATGTCGAGGATGAGCTGGGTGCGGTCGATGACCCGACGCTGCACAATTTTTTCGATGTTTCGCGCCTGCGAAGGGCTGAGATCGTGATCGAACAATAGCAGGTCAGCGTTGGTCGACGCGGCCGCTCCGGCAATTTCTTCGAGCTTGCCCGCGCCAATCAAAGTCGCGGGATCGAAGCGGTCGCGGCGCTGCAGGATTTCTCCGACGACCTTCGCGCCGGCGCTGTCGGCAAGCGTGCGCAACTCGGCCAGCGATTCTTGGGCATCGAATTCCGGAATCCCCGGCTTGTTCGCCGGCTTCCCCGACTGCAGCGAAGCGCCGCGCTTACCCGCCGACGCTGAGTCCCCGCCGCTGGAAACCCCATCCGCAAAGTCCTCAAAAGCCGCATCCCGCGCGGCCTGCGCCTGGGCGGTGATCCGTCCCGAACGTCCGCGGGCACGCAGGTCGACTCCAACCAGGAAGGCGCGTTCTTGATCATTCTGCTGGGGGCGAAGGATTTTTTTCACCCCCGCGCACACTTCCAGCCGAAGACACATCATCGCGAGTCTTTTGAGGATGAGAACCGCGCAAACTAAAAGAGCCTTACCCTTCGGTACCGGAAGCACTGGCCGCAGAAACCACGGTTGAGGGCGCGGCGGCGGCGCTTCCCACCTTGGTCTCCACATGCGCCAAGTGGGGGCTGTGCGACGCGCCCCGACCCATGACCACGGTGGAAATGGCGTGCTTGAAAATCAATTGTTCTTGTCCGTTGGCCTCGAGCACCACGGAATACTTGTCGAAGGAGCGAATCCGGCCCGTCAACTTCACTCCGCTCAACAAATAGATTGTAATGTTCAACCTCTCTTTGCGGGCCGTGTTGAGAAACGAATCTTGAATGTTCTGCGCCGGCTTGTTGTTCTCCATGGCCGATCTCCTTTAGCTCGTTGATTGCCACAAACCAACCTGCAAACCTGACAGCATGTTCTGGCGGCATTCACAGCCAGCTAGCACGGGGGGCAAGCGCGGCCCCGCAGAGCGGGGATCCGCAAGCGGGACAGGTAACTGGGAGTACGATACGGCGTTGCCAGGCGCTTTTCAACCCGTAAGTTGCGGAAAAAACCGCTCTTACTTTCACGGTGTATAAAGAAACCATAAAGATTCTCACCGGGCTGCGGTGCTGAGGGGAAGGTTGTGTACAATCCCCGCGTAGGCAGCTCGTGCGAAATCGCGAACTCGGAGTTCTCCCTAAGTTGTTGAATTTGCCCACAAACCTTTTAGGAGGCATCATGGTAAGCGCCGCCGTTTCGGTTGTTTTATTAGCGACCGTCTTGGCCCCGGAAATACACTTCCCCCAAGACTTCAACACGAACTTGCTCATGTTGTTGCGGTGGATTCACTTTCTTGCCGGCGTTACCTGGCTCGGCCTGCTCTACTTTTTCAACCTGGTAAATGTCCCCTTGATGAAGGAATTGGATGCCGCAACCAAGGGCAAAGTCATGCCCTCGCTGATGTCCCGGGCCTTATGGTGGTTTCGCATGTCGGCGGCATTGACCGTGCTGGCCGGACTCGTCTATTGGGGAAAGATTGTGGCCGCAGACGCCCATAACGGACAATTCCGGGGTTTTACCGATGCTTCTTCCGGAATGGCTATGGGCAGTTTCTTCCTGATCTGGACAGTGGTTTGGGGGGTACTCTACGCCTGCCTCATCCCCGGCAAAGGAATCTTCGATAAAGGTGCATTCGTCGGCGTGGTTTACGCCGTTGTGGTTGCCGTCGCCGCGGTATTTTTTCTGCGTCTGAACAGTCACGGCTGGGAAAGCAACCAGCTTCTTGCCATCGGCGTGGGCGGAGGCATCGGCTGGGTCATGCTGCTGAACGTCTGGGGGGTCATCTGGCGCATCCAGAAGCGCCTGATTCAGTGGACGCGCGATAACGCCACGAAGGGCACGCCCATGCCCGAAAAAGCCAAGCCTATGGCCCGCCAGGCGTTCCTGGTAAGCCGCGCGAACGCGTATCTATCGATTGTGCTGCTGTTCTTCATGGGAGCGGCCAGCCATTATCCGCTGTTTGGGAGATAGAGAAGAATTCGGCGTGAATTCTTGTATTTGAAATTCCTCCCCGCGCGGTGCTCGCCCCACGAGCGTAGAAGCTCGCAGAGCGGAGACAACAAGGAGAAAAGGAGCATCTTTCGACGCTCCTTTTTGTTCGGGTCTTGGTGCGGCTAGAGCTAGAAGTAAATCTTTCCAGCGATTTGCACCACGCGGCCTGCACCGTTGGTGGTGATCGATGCCGTGCTGAGCACTTCTCCAAACGTTCCGCTTCCGACCTCGTTGCTCGGAGGAGCAAAGTTCGCGTGGTTGAACGTGTCGAAGGTTTCGAAGCGCAGCTCCAGATACTTCGACTCCGTGAAGTGAAGGTCTTTCTCCAGCGCCATGTCCCAGAAATTCAGGCCGGGGCCGTAGAACGGGTTACGATTCGCGTTGCCAATGGTTCCAAGGGCCGGAATCGCAAAGGCGGCTGAATTAACCCAAGCATTGGGTATTCCGCCGATGTTGCTGTTCCGCACGTTGTGGGTGATCTCCAACGGCGCCCCGGTCTCCTGGGCAAAGCTTGGCGGCGAATAATACGCGTAAGGATATGCCCATTGCAGTTCCTGATATCCGATGTCGAAGACCGATACCGGGAAACCGCTCTGGAATGTGGTAATGCCCGAAAGTTTCCAGCCATCCGTCAGCGCCTTGAAGTGATGTCCGTAACGATAAAATGGCAACCCGTAGTTGTAGCTGACAACCAACCGCTGCGGAGCATCGTTCGCGGAAGGTCCATAGTTGTGCGCCATGTTGTACACGTTGAAGCCGGGGTTGTCGAAAGCGCTGTTTTCCAGGTTCGATGTGTAGTCGAAGTAGCGGGAATATGTATAGGCGGCCTGGAACTGCAAGCCGTTGCTGAAATGCCGGTTAATCGAGGCCTGCAACGAGTTGTAGTTCGAGCTCTGGTTCGTGGAAAACACGCCAATTTGGCCATAAACGGCCGGGTTGTATTGGAACGTGCCGGGAGCGCAAGT
>JASHRB010000073.1 GCA_030037575.1 Candidatus Sulfotelmatobacter sp.
GGCCGATGGCCATCACTTCGCCGACCGACTTCATCTGCACGCCCAGGTTCTCGTCCGCACCGTGAAATTTTTCGAACTGCCATTTGGGAATCTTTACCACAACATAATCAAGCGTCGGTTCAAAGCACGCTGGAGTCTTGCGCGTGATGTCATTAGGAATCTCATCGAGCGTGTAGCCGATCGCCAGTTTCGCGGCAATTTTCGCAATGGGAAAGCCTGTGGCCTTCGACGCCAAGGCCGAGGATCGCGACACCCGCGGATTCATTTCGATGACGACCATGCGGCCGGTTTCGGGATTCACCCCGAATTGAATATTCGACCCGCCGGTATCCACGCCGATTTCGCGAATCACCGCAATCGACGCATCGCGCATTGCCTGATATTCGCGATCGGTCAGCGTTTGTGCGGGCGCGACCGTGATCGAGTCGCCGGTATGCACGCCCATGGGATCGAAGTTCTCGATCGAGCAAATGATGATGACGTTATCCTTGGTGTCGCGCATCACCTCAAGCTCGAATTCCTTCCATCCGAGAACCGACTCCTCGATCAGCGCTTCATGCACCGGAGAGAGATCAAGTCCGCGCGTCAGAACCTCAACCAGTTCCTCCCGGTTATAAGCGATGCCGCCGCCGGTTCCGCCGAGAGTGAACGACGGACGAACGATCACGGGAAATCCGATTTTGCCGGCGAATTCCAATCCATCTTTCGTGCTGTTCACCAGGGCAGACTTGGGAACGTCGAGGCCGATCTTCTGCATTGCGTCTTTGAAAAAGAGGCGGTCTTCGGCCTTCTTGATAGCAGCAATGTTCGCGCCGATGAGGCTTACGTTGTATTTTTCGAGCACGCCGCCATCAGAAAGCTCGACAGCAAGATTGAGGGCGGTCTGTCCGCCAACCGTGGGTAGCACGGCAAAACCCGCCCCCGGGGAGAGTTCGCGCTCGACACGAATAATTTCTTCGAGATACTCGAGCGTGAGCGGTTCGACGTAAGTTCGGTCGGCCATTTCGGGGTCGGTCATGATCGTGGCCGGATTCGAGTTGGCCAGTACAACTTCGTAGCCCTCAGCCTTGAGCGCCTTGCAGGCCTGCGTGCCGGAGTAGTCGAACTCGGCGGACTGCCCGATGACGATGGGCCCGGAGCCGATGATCAGGATTTTGGAGATATCAGTGCGTTTGGGCATTAAAAGTGCTTTTAAAGTTCAACCATCCCGACCGAGTCAGTCGATTGCGAAGGAAGCAATGGCGAGTGGAGGGACCCGTTTCTGCGGTTCAAATTGATGCCGCACGGCCGAGGCCCTCCCCGCTCCGGTTTCGCTGCTTGATCAGCACTCTTCCTGTTCCAGCGCTTTCGTTGCCTTTCCCGGTCAACTGCCTTGTTCACATCATCGAACGACTCGTAAAGGAGGTGTACGGTACCTATAGGCTCAGCTGAATCCGCCAATCCGGTCGTCTCTATGTCCCCAACGCGCCGGTGCAAGTCTCTGCGTATCCCGATCCACAGGACTTGCAAGTTGCTCGCCATGATGTAAACGCTATCCTTGTATTCCTTCACGGCTCGTTCGCGAAAGAAACGATCCTTTTTGCTCGCAATGACAGACTTGCTTTCGCAATGACACAACTTCTGTTCGTCGGTTCTGGCGCACCTTAAAAGTGCGGCGCCCGTTCAAAGCTCAATAGTGCGATGGTCTCTTGTTGATCATTCCCAAAGCAACAGCGGGCGGTATGCAACCCAACGGTCACCGGCCTTGTGCCTGTGGCTGGCGATCTTTTGATCTCAAACACCCCCAATCTGATCAGCCACGGACTGTTGTTGTCTTGAGTCGATGCTTACCTTTCGCCAGAGACAGGAAGATGAAGGCGGTCTTCGAGTCAGTTTGGGTATGCACGACCGTGCCGCCGGAATCATCGGCAATCCGGACATCAATGTCCGGAGCCAATGCGCCGGTCGAGTCAATGAATCTCCCGCACAATCCCCAGAAGTCTTGGCCGGCTTTGGCGGAATGCACGGGTTGGCTCCTGCCAATGGTAACGAGAGCAGAACGCGCGCCACGATGGTGCAGGTTTCACCCCTTCCACTCCTCCATCATCTTCACGAAATCCTTGAACAGGTAGTGCGAATCGTGTGGGCCCGGCGCAGCTTCGGGATGATATTGCACGCTGAACAGGGGCAAATTTTTATGCCGCAGGCCTTCGAGCGTTGCGTCGTTCAGATCCATGTGCGTGAGCTCAACTTCGCTCTCGGGCAGCGAATCGGGATCGACGGCAAAATTATGGTTGTGAGCCGTGATCTCGATTTTCCCCGTCTTCAACCGCTTCACCGGATGGTTTCCGCCGTGATGACCAAACTTCAGCTTGAAGGTTGTTCCGCCAAGCGCTAGGCCGGTAAGCTGATGCCCCAAGCAAATTCCGAAAATCGGTTGCCGTCCCATCAGCCGTCGAATGGCATCCACGGCATAGGTGCAGGGTTCAGGATCTCCAGGCCCGTTCGAAAGGAACACCCCATTCGGTTTCAAGGCCAACACATCTTCAGCCGGCGTTTGCGCCGGGACTACCGTCACGCGGCATCCTTCGCCGCGCAACTTGCGCAGAATGTTCTGCTTAATCCCGAAATCATAAGCCACCACATGAAAACGCTCCGGCTCATCTTTCAC